>NZ_KV792853.1:0-55477 GCF_001808335.1 Oligella sp. HMSC05A10
GCGGGACACGCCCGGTTCGCCTGTGAAGTGAGCGGTGCAGTCATGCCGCCAGCAGCAGGAACCCACCGAAGCGATTCAGGTGCGGCTCAATGCCGCAGCTGAGCGCCGTAGGAATCTCCGGCCTTCAGACCGGGGAGGATGTCAAAAACTGCGCTAGTACCTTAGCACTACGCTGCAGTGACTCAAGCCGTGCATCAATATCAAAAATTCGGGCATGCACCATCAACTCATCCGTCGGCACATCATTTAAAAACTGCTCTAATTGCGCTGCGACCGTCGCCTCCGAGCCCACAAAAGAATAGCGCAAATGTGAATCCACGGCATGACGCTCAGACACATTTAAGGACGCCTCATAGCCCTCGATCGGTGCCTGCAACTTCTGACTGTGATTACGGAATAAAGCCAAAACACTTTGTTGATGCGAACTAAACCAATACTTCGCCTCTTCATCCGTCTCGGCCACCACCATATTTACCGCAGGCATCGCATACGGTTCCGCTACCGCTTTAGAGGCTTTAAATTGCTGACGATACACCCTGAAGGCATCATGTAACATGGCTGGTGCAAAGTGTGAGGCAAAGGAGTACGGCAAACCTAAATACGCGGCTAATTGTGCCCCATACAAACTGGAGCCTAAGACCCATGGCTGCACTTGTGAATTCTGACCAGGAAAGGCCTGCACCTGCTGCCCCGCCTGCGGTTCCCCGAGGTACATTTGTAATTCTTGAATATCTTGAGGAAATGACTCAGCGGCTGCCCTGAGATCACGGCGCATGGCTCTCGCCGTCGTCTGATCGGTGCCCGGTGCTCGACCCAGACCCAAGTCCACCCGTCCTGGATACAGCGCATCCAAAGTACCATATTGCTCCGCAATCACTAAGGGCGAATGATTTGGCAACATCACCCCACCGGCACCAATGCGAATTGACTGGGTACCTGCCCCGATATAGGCTAAGGCAACCGCTGTCGCCGAACTGGCAATGGCCGGAAAATTATGATGCTCTGCCATCCAAAAACGGTGATAACCGTTGGCCTCAGCGGCTTGCGCCAATTGTAATGACTTGGCTAGAGCCTCACTCGCTCCCTCACCCTCAATAATGGTTGAAAAATCCAGTACCGAATACGCTTGCATAAAAAACTCCCTTACTCATTAGCTCATGCATCATTTTTATGTGGGGCGTATTGCTAGATTATCAATAGATCATATCTCTATCACTCAGCCACCCTATTCAGGCACATAGATCATACGACCGTCATTTAAGCGATAGGTAACACCGGCGCGCAAGCCCTCACCCTCACCGATTTGTTGAGTGGACTCATACTGTTGAATTTCCTCACCCTCTTTGATGGTGATGCGCATACGCTCCTCGCCGGGATTTTCTATCACAATCACCCTATCCTGCTGAAAAGGGCTTAAAGGATTTTGTGCCATCATGATCATCAGCACACCGATAATCACCAAAAAAAGATCAATTAAATTGACCACCGAGAGCATCGGATCGTTATCCTCTTCCGTGATAAATCGCATGCTTTAGGACTCCTGCTTTGCACTTTCGACACGACGCAAATCTTCTAATAACCAGCGACGCCTAAAGCTGAAAATAAAAAAGCTAAGGCTCGCAGCTAGCAGGGCCAAAATCACAGAAGAAAAGGCGACAACCATATTACGCCCAACCGCCGCCGTATCATGCTGACCTAAAGCCAGTAAGGCCGGCCCCATGGGAATCATGGTTGCAATTAAGCCCAACATGGGCGCTGTGCGCGAAATAATACGCAACCAATCCAGCGCTTTGATAATTTTCAATTCCAAATCATCGCTCTGAGAGCTCGCGCCATCACGCACAACAAAGGAACGGAATTGACCGCGTCGACGCTGCCACGCCTCCATTAAAAAAGCCCCAAAAGCAAATAGTGAATACAGCAAAGCCACCACGATTAATATCATCACCGGCACTAAAAAGAGTCGGGAGAAAGCATATAAAAAGCCTTCAAACTGTTGCATAACTTCCATTTAAACACTCATCATTTATGGCTAAGGACGTTGTTGACGATATTGCCAAAAACCACCCAAAGCGATCCATAACATTAAAAACAACACGTAATACGCCGGGCGAGGGTCGATAGCTTGCACCCTCACCCTTTCCAATACTTGTCCCTGTACCTGCTCTAATGGCGGTGCCTGCGAAGCGTCAGCTACCTCGTTCTGAGGCGGCTGTGCAGACTCAGTTGCCAGCTCAGCGGCGCTATCTGGACGAGCTCCAGTTAAACCATAACCCGCAGCCATCTCAGCTAAAAACGTCTGACTGACAGCGGCAATATCCGTGATCTCATAGCGCGCATTCAAATCCTGCCAACGCTCGGCCAAAGCCGCTTTGGTACTAGCCGAGGCCTCCCAGTAACCGTGACGAATAGCCTCTGCCATCCGCTCTAACAGTTGCGCCTCGGCATTGGGGTTATGCGCTTCAAACCATTGATTTAAACCGAGCTCATAGCGATCCATCACATAAGTATCAAACATGGCTTGCCATTGATCGTCTCGCACCGTGTTCTGATTCATCACTTGCCAACCAAATAAATTATTGGTGATATTCAACATCGCTAGGGTCCCAGCATAGCCCTCTCCTTGCATCGCTTGAATCCACTGCGGATTCAGATAGCGTGAACGCAATTCCTGCGCTAAAAAATGTTCTAACGAGCTCGTATGAGGTGTCTGCTGACGCAAATCAGACACCAATAACTGCGGCGCAGCCCCATTTATCAACTCAATCGCAGCCGATAAGCCACCCAAAAACTCAAAGCCATGATCGGTGGACAAAACGCCGTGGACATGAGAAGAACGGCTCATAATCGCTGCATCTACGCCTGCTAATTGAGCTGACAACACCGCCTTAGCATTTTCTGCACTAAGCTGACTTAAGCCAGTACCGTTGCGATAAGGATAGGATTGACTTTGCATAAATTGCTGCGCCAACACCTCGGCATCATCCCACTGACTAGACTGCAAGGCCAAATGTGGTACGCCCGTGCCATAATGACCGGCATCATTCGAGAAAATGCGTAAATTTGCCTGCGCCAGTGCCGCTTCTGCTGATAGCGACAGACCCGCTGTCTGCCTCAAATGCGCCGCCACGGCTTGACTATTCGCAGCAATGGGATTCATCGCCGGATCCTCATCTAAGGTCGCCAACTCGGCAATTGCCTGATTTAATAGCGTCATAAAATGATCAAACTGATCACGATAAACACCGGTCACCTGCACCACCACATCAACCCGTGCTCGCCCCAGTTCACTGAGCGGGATAATATCCAAGCGCTCTAGCCGCCCACTCGGTTCCCAGACGGGGCGCAGACCCAAGGCATGTAGTAACTGCGCCTCGGTGACACCTAAATGACGAATCGCCTCCGACGACCACAAACTGAAAGCCAATTTCTTAGGTAATGCGCCCTGATGCGCAGCTTGATACGCCGCTACCAACTGCTTAAAGGCAAGCTCACCCGCCTCATAGCTCTGCTTGGTAGGGATTTTATTTGCCTCAAATGCGTATAGATTACGCCCGCTAATCAGACCAGGTTGACGTATCGGATCACCCCCATTACCCGGCAAGACATAACCACCAGCCAAGGCCCGAATTAAGGCTGCATTTTCTTCATTCTGCTGCAGGGCTTGATTAAAGCTTAATGCATCATCATAAAAACCGCTTAAGGCACTCATTGCCTCAGGTACCTCGGCGCCATTTAGCCAAGCGGCAATTTTAAGATAGGCCGGATGCTGTTGTACTGTCTCCGCATCACTTACTAAGCGCTCCTCTGCAGCTAAACCCAAGGCATCATAAAAAGGCTCACCCAATTGCTGCATCAGGGTCACCATACGCTCATGCTCGCTCGCCGGCTCACCGAAAGTATGTAAACCTAAAGGTATGGCCGCTTCGGCTATCTCATGCAAATAATCATGTAACGCTGCGCTAAAAGCCAAGCTATCTTGCTCTGCCGTCTCACGCGTCCACCCTAAATCCTCTAGGTAGTGATGCTGAGCTGCCAAATCAATCAACTGCGCAAAAGTTTGCTGCTTGACCATGCCCTCATCTAATTGACTTAAGGCATGAATTAAATCGTGCATTGTGCGCAACTGATCGTATAAACCGGCCGGCGCAAAGGCAGGCGTTTGATGACTAATCATCACGGCCCGTCCGCGGCGTTTTGCTTGAATCGCTTCACCGACGTTATCTTGAATGTAGGGATAAAATACCGGCAAATCACCCAAGGCCAACCAAGGATAATCCTCCACCGCCAAGCCTCTGTCCTTACCCGGCAACCATTCCTGTGTACCATGCGTACCCAGATGAATTAAAGCGTGGGCGGCATACTGTTGTTGCAAATAAAGATAAGCTGCCATATAAAGATGATCCGGAATCTGCTGCACATCATGATAATGTGCATTCGGATCACCGGCTCGCGGCATTTGTGGCATCAATACTAGATTTGCTAAGCGTAAACGCGGCAGAACAAAATAGCGCTTACCGTCAACCTCTCGCAGCGCCCAATGGGCTTGAAGATCATGGTGACGCATCATGGCAGTCTGCACCGCTGGTGCTTGGATTTGCAACCATTGCATATAACGTTCGAGTGGCAACAAGGCATAGTGACGATACTCAAGCCGCTCTGCTGTTGGCACTTCCGCGGCAAGTAAGGCGTCCAGCTGCTCAGGCCTATAAATCGCACTCAACAAGGCCTGCAACTCAGTAATCAAAGTCTCTTCACTTAGCGTCTCACCCACCTCATAGGCGGCCGCTTGTAAAGCCTGTTGAATCGACAACACACTCCGCGGCACATTAAGATTAGAAGCACCGAGATTCTTTTCACCGGGTGGGTAGTTCCAAAACAATAACGCCAAACGCTTTTGTGGATTCGGCGTTTTTCTTAAGGCAATTAACTTCCTCAGTTTAGCCATCAAGGCATCCAACTGCTTTGGCATGAGGACATCACGCCCCTGACTACGCCCAGCTAACACAATCGGATCGCTTAAACCCCAGGTCTCGGGTAGCGCCAAAAACGTTGCCGCCACCGAGGCCGAGACCCCGCTACTTGCTTTGGACCACTGACGGATATCTGCCTCTCTAAAGCGCAAACTCTGAATCACCGGAATATCTAAAGCATCAAACTCACTGACTAAATCATGGCTATTTTGCAAGTGTGTCAAATTGACGAGGGCATCTAGCTGCGCCTCCTTAAATAGCGCTTGTAAGGCACCCGCTGGGGCATCATTTGCCAGCCAAAATACGATTGGCTGAATCCCCTTCAACTCCGCCGCAAGCATGATCTCATCAATTATGTCGGTGACTAAATCTGACACCACGCTAGCCGAAATTAAAAAAGCCACACGTCCTTGAGGTACGACCACTGGCGCTTGAAAATGATTGCCAGCCTCTTGTAAATAGGACTGATGCCACGCCAAATAGGCATTTAAATCGCTAAACACCGTTGCTGCGGCAAAGTGATAAAAGCCGCTTTCCGGCAAAGTCTGCACGGTCGGCAAGTCATTGACCTCTAAAGTAGCCAATGCTTGCTGCTGAATCAACTCAAAGAAATGCTGAAAATTCTGCGCCCCACCCTGTGTGTACAAGGCAATCAAGTGCTTTGCCAAGGTCGCATCCATATGCTGCCAATGCGCTGGCCCAGCGCCCATCACTAATTGCTTTTTGTCCTGTACCTCAAAGGCCGCCAAAAAACGCGCTACACTCGCCCTATCACTGGGCCGAGGCACATCCAAAATTAAGCAATCGGCATCCGCAATTAACTCCGCAGCACGGGCTGCAGGCGTATTAATATTGAGCGATTGCAATACCACCTCATGCGCATCAGCAAAGCGCTGCAACACCTCGATTTTCTGCGTCGCCACAAAATCATTATGCACCACTAACAGCCGTGGCTGACTGTGCGCTGTTGTCATCGCCCCCATTAAGCAGACAATGAAACACAAGGCTTGTATAACTCGACACCACATACCGCTTAATACGCCAAATTAAAACCTGCATAAAAACGTCTACCCTCATCCGCCGCCTGATAAAGCTCGGGCTGCTCATTGGCTAAACGTTTATTGCTGATATTTTCTACCCCACCATAGAGTCTGAGCGATTTATTCAGCTCATAACTTATATCCCAGTGGATTAAGGCATAGCTTGGACGTTTAATTGATTGATTAGCGACGGCGCCACTACCTAACTGCGATCCCACATACTCATAACGCAACGTCGTCTCAAGCTGCGCCAATGGGCTCCAAGTTAAAGCCACATTCGCGCGATGACGCGTACGATCCAATAAAGGCTCATTTTTTAGGCGATCGCGCGCACTCAAATAGGTGTAATTCGCACTGACTGCCCAATCCGTACTAACATCCCATTGCGCACTTAATTCCACCCCTTGTAGCCGTGTTTGATTAATGTTTTGGTAATCTAGACAAACAAAGCCACGCTCATTGCACTTAGGTAAACGTACGGTGGTGATAAGATTTTTCACATGATTTTGAAATAAGGTCGCTGCCACCGACCAATCATCTGCACGATACGCAGCCCCTAATTCGTAGGAGGTATTTGTTTCTGCTGCCAAGTCCGGATTACCACGAACAATACCACGCCCTCCCATGGCCGCTCGAGACTCATAAGATGGTGACAATTGTTTTAAGGTTGGCGCTTTAAAAGCCTTACCCACACCGGCTCTGAACGTCCAGTTATCAGTAGGTTTAAATAACAAATAACTGCGTGGGCTAAACTGCCAACCAAAGCGCTGATGCTTATCAAAACGCCCACCAATCACAGCCTCCCACTGCTCGCCTAAACTAATTTCATCCTGTAAATAAACCGCAAAATGACTTTGCTTATCCTTTTGCTCTGCATTGATATTCGGATCTTCCACCTGTTCACGGCGCCATTCCACACCTAAGCTCAGACGCTGGTAGGCTCCCACATCAATTTGCGTTTGCGCATCCCAAACCGTGTCCACAAAGCGGTTTGGTGCGCTTACTTCCTTGGTATCACTCCGCTCCACATCACGCTTTAAACGGCTTTGGTACCAGCGCAACTGCAACGATCCCCAAGCCCAATCACCACGATAAGCCAAGCTATAGCGATGTCGACGAATCAAGCTATCAATCTCATAGGGCGTATTAGCCTTAGTCCGTCCAGCAGATGCTAAGCGCACCCCCGCTAATTCCTCTCGATTGATATCAACCCCTAAATCAATGCGTTGATTCGTATCTGGCGTCCACGTCAATCCCACATGCAAGCTTTTTGCTTGTTGTTCATCGAGCGTACTAAGACGCCGATCCTGCGCATTTAATAAAGCTTGACGACGACGCAATTCACCCCATAGATTGATCCCTAAGGTATTTTCAATCAACGGTCCACCCGCATAAAAACCGCTTTTATATAAATCCCCCTTTAAGCGCTTGGAGCCCAAGCGAAAAAGCTGATTAAAAGAGGCCTGCCATTGTTCAGTGGCTGCCCGCGTTACCACATTCACCACACCGCCCAAAGACTCGGAACCATAAAGCGAGGACATCGGACCACGCACAATTTCAATACGCTCAATCGCTTCGGCAGGGACCCATGTTTGTTCCAAATTCGAGTGCGCAATGCTGCCTGCCGTATGATTAATCCGCTGCCCATCAATTAATATCAAGCTATGCTCTGAATCCATGCCACGAATGGATATACCGCGTCCGCCCCCAGCACCCACATACTCAGAAGCTATACCGACTTGATCGTGAATCATATCGAACAAATCATTATGCGGACGACGTCGCACCACAACACCATCGACCACGGACACACTGGCCATGGCTCGCTCAAGCTCACGTGTGGACGCTGTGGTTGAAACCACCACATTAGGTAATTGCTGAATTTCCTCCAACGCTTGGGCCTGCAACGCAGTGACTGGCACCAATGAATACATGGCAAAGACGATGCCTTTTATCGCTACAGGCTGATAACACGGTTTAAATGGAATCATTTTTAATCTTTTTATACACTCTGAAATATACGATATAACATAACAAACATTATGTAACGATATATCGTATCATTTTATGCTGATGCATTGCAATGGTTGTGAATGATTCCCAACACGAGTTAGAATAAATTATCGCTTGCTAGTTGTGCTAAAAATTTAAGATCAGCCTTAGAAAGGAGGCCTTTATCCCTAGCCTGTTGCAGTAGATCGGGACGACGCTCTGCGGTCAGTTGAAGCGAGCGCTGACGGCGCCATTGCTTGATATTGGCATGATGCCCAGAGAGTAATATCGGCGGCACCGCGGCCCCCTCAAACACCTCCGGCCGAGTGTAATGCTCACAGTCCAAGAGCCCTGACAGCGCCGGATGAAAGGAGTCCTGCAAGGCCGATTGCTGGTCATTCAACACCCCGGGCAGCAAACGGATGGTGGCATCCAACACCGCTAAAGCGGCGATCTCACCCCCCGACAACACAAAGTCACCGAGCGAGATTTCCTCATCCACATAGTGCTCGATAAAGCGCTGATCAATGCCTTCATAACGACCACAGACAAAGGTCATGTGCGGTAATTGCGAGAGCCGCTCTGCCTGCGCCTGATTAAAAGGTACCCCCGCTGGGCTTAGTAAAATCACTGGGCCACTACTTTGCTGATGCTGCTTAATATCATTGAGCGCATCCAGTAAGGGCTGTGCTAGCATCACCATACCCGGGCCACCACCATACGGACGATCATCGACCGTTTTATGGATATCATGCGTGTAGTGCCGAGGGTTCCATGTACTTAAGGACCAAATCCCTTGCTCATGCGCCCTACCCGTCACGCCCTGCGTGCTTAGCAGCTCGAACATCTGCGGGAATAGGCTAATGACATTAACTTGCATTAGAAATCCAAGGGCCAATCAACCTCAAGCCAGTTATTTTCGAGGTCAACCTCTAGTACATGGGCATCTACAAAAGGCACCAGACTTTGCTGCGGCTGCCCCTTGGCATTTAAGAGCGGTTGCGGCTCGCTATCGGGCTCGCCACTATCGATATAACGATCGATATGCAGCACGGCATGCACCCCATTATCCGATAGCTCACGTACACGACCTAGGAGTACATAGTCCTCGTCAGCCACGGCTAACTCACGCACCGCCGCCTCATCAACGGTATAAACCCAGCAACCCACCAGATCGACCCAGTAGAACTCATCCTCAGCCTGTACCGGAAAGTCCGCTCGGGAAACCGAAATCACCATCCCTTTGAGCTCTTCTGCTACATCACGATCGCTAATATCACAAAAGGCGGCAATTAAATGGTCCGCATGCCAGCGGCACTGACTCACCTCAAACAGCTGATGCGCTGCCGGTGCCACGCTAGCGGCCGTCATGCCAGGCGCTAAACGACGCTGTAACCACCAACGATCGACCTGCGGCAAAATGGACTCGGTAGAGTACGGCTTGATCTTGACCATACCACGCACCCCGAAGGCGCCGGTAATGTGACCTAATGCGACCAGATCATCTGGTACTATGGAAGGACTTTGCTGCTGTGAGTGAGCTTTTTTCATAGAATTGTGCTTTTTTATAGGCATAAAAACAAGATTGACCGTCAAATAGTTGACGGTCAATCAAATCCACTAGGATCATCGCCTTTATGCTAATGAGTCAAAAGAGCTACTCCGCCTCGGTCAATCCCGGGCGCATAACGATAAACTCAATTAAGCAGCTTGCTGCTGAGCGTACTCTTTAGCTAAACGAGCAACGGTAGGAGATAACTGAGCGCCCTGACCCTTCCAGTACTCTAAACGATCCAAGGCAATACGTAAGGCCTCAGTGCCCTCAGGAGCTACTGGGTTATAAAAACCGATGCGCTCAATAAAGCGACCATCACGACGGTCACTACGGTTAGCTGCAACAATTGTATAAAATGGACGTTTTTTAGAGCCACCACGGGCTAAACGAATAACCACCATAGGTGTACTATCCTCATTAATTGGTAAATTGATATAAATATTGACAAAAATTAGCTAGATAGTATAACAACTTATTAGCCCTGACCGCAACAAAGCTTCACAACTAGGGGAAAAAGTGTCGCCTTTTCCCCTATGAAGCAGCGCTTATCCTACAAAAAAGTAAATAAATAACGACACCGCTGCCACGCATAGTACGTTAAGCACCATCCCGGTGCGGATCATTTCTCGCTGATGAATTAAACCACTACCAAACACAATCGCATTAGGCGGCGTTGCAACTGGCAGCATAAAGGCGCAAGAGGCACCAATACCGATCACCAACACCAAGACCTCTGGCGGCATATTCATCTGCGTTGCCACACCAGCAAACACCGGCACTAGTAGCGCAGCCGAGGCCGTGTTACTTGTGAACTCTGTCAAGACAATAATGAAGGTACAAATCACAAAGATAACTAGCAGCGGATGAGCACCGCCAAAGGTATCCGCCACCAACTGACCAAGCACCTGGGAAGCACCGGATTGCTGCATGACCTGACTGAGGGTAATACCACCACCAAATAGCAATAACACGCCCCAGTCAGTATTATCCGCCACGTCCTTCCAGCTAGCACAACCTAAGACGACCACCATCACGGCCGCAAAGATCGCAATCAATGAGTCAGTACTGCTAGTACCTAATAGGGCCGTGATATTGCTACTGAAAATCCAGCAAAGCGCAATAAACACAAACAAGACCAAGGTCACCAAGCGGATCGGGGTCCACTCAATATCCTCTTTAATCGCTAAGCTACCAGTCTCACCCTTAAAATTAGGACGGAAAACTAACCATAAAACATAAATCATCAATGGTAATAAAATGATCACCATTGGCAAGCCGATTTTCATCCAAGCAGCGAAATCCATACCCAGCTCACGTGCAGCAATGGCATTTGGCGGCGAGCCAACTAGGGTACCTAAACCACCGATACTGGCACTATACGCCACACCCAATAAGACAAACACGTAGCTGTTACGGTTAGTATTGCGATCCAAATTGCTCATCACGCCCAAGGCTAAAGGCAACATCATGGCAGCCGTTGCGGTATTACTAATCCACATAGACATAAAGGCTGTCACCGCAAAGATCATCAAGGATGCGAGCAGTAAATTACCGCGTGATAAAGACAGCAAATAATAGGCAATTTTGCGATCTAATTGCTGTATGTGCAAGGCAGTGGCTAAGGCAAAACCACCAAAGAAAATAAAGATCACGGGATCGGCAAAATTACTTAAAGCTGATTTAGTCGTGATCCCCTCAAAACCCAAGACCACCGCAATAATTGGCACCATCAAGGCCGTCACGGTAATGTGCACCGCTTCGGTAAACCATAAAATTGCGATAAACAAAAGCACCGCTAGGCCTTTGTTAACATCATTTTCAAAAGGCAAGAATAAATACAACAAATAAGCCAACACAAAGGCAAGCACAGCAACGGCCATCCCCTTGATACTGCCGCGAGGCATCAGACGTGTTAGCTGTTGATTCGATTGAGGCTCCGTCATACATACGCTCCATAAAGATAGAAAAATCGATACTAGCTGTACTCACATCAGATTGAATAGCAGGCACTAGCGACGCTGAATATAATGCTCGGTCGTCGCACCGGAATCGCGCTGAGCCAGTAATTGGTTTTTAGATTGCGCACAAAAAGCCTGAAAATCCCCCATCGCCTTAGGATCGGTGGTAAGCACCTTAAGCACTTGCCCACTCTCCATCGTAGACAAGGCCTTTTTAGCTTTTAAAATAGGTAGTGGACAAAGTAAGTTTTGCGCCTCAACCACCTGATCAAAATGAACCTCAGTCATATCACATCGCTCCGCAGCAGAAATTAACATATACAACAAATCATAACGACACTGCCCCGACACAATCCATCGGGGCAGTACTAAGTAGGCTAAATCAATTACAACATCAGTAAGATGGCCATATCAAGCAATGGCGCTTAAGCCAAAGCAAAGGACCGTTTAACTTAATTTATCCTGTAGCCAAGGCATTACCGCATCCATGGCCGCCGGTAAAGCAGCCACATCGCTACCGCCACCCATCGCCATATCGGGGCGACCGCCCCCCTTACCGCCGATATTGGAGCACACCAAGGACACTAATTCACCCGCCTTAATCCGCTCCGTGAGATCAGCAGTCACGCCCGCAGCAACGGATACCTTATCCGCCGAGGGTGCCGCTAAGACAATGACGGCAGACTTTAACTTATCCTTGAGCTGATCGATCATGCCACGTAAATCCTTGGCCTCAACTCCCTCAAGCGACTTGATGAGTACCTTAATACCGGCGACCTCAAGCGCTTCGGCGCTGAGATCGGCACTGGTCGCCGCAGCCAGCTTGGCCTTTAATTGGCTTAGCTCTTTTTCCAAGCTGCGTAGCTGCTCTTGGGTGGCTGTCACACGCTCAAGTAAATCAGCCGGATTGGCTTTAAGCACTGCTGCTGCTTGATGCAATTGCTGCGTGAGTGACTCCACCCAAGCAAGTGCATTGGTACCTGTGATCGCCTCTACCCGTCGAATCCCGGCAGCGATACCGCCTTCGGAAACAATTTTAAAAAGACCAATATCACCGGTGCGGGCAACGTGCGTACCACCGCAAAGCTCACGTGAGGTACCAATATCCAATACTCGCACCTCATCCTCGTACTTCTCGCCAAATAACGCCATTGCACCACCAGCAACCGCCTCATCAAAACTCATCAATGCGGCTTGTACTGGCGTATTAGCAAGAATTTCTTGATTCACAATGGCCTCAACTGCAGCAATCTGCTCGTCCGTCATCGGTGCATCATGTGAAAAGTCGAAACGGGTCTTATCGGCATCCACCAATGAACCTTTTTGCTGCACATGCTCACCTAAGACTTCACGTAGAGCCTTGTGCATAATATGAGTGACCGAGTGGTTACGTACCGTATTTTGACGCTGCTCAAGATCAATCCGAGCACTCAGCTGATCACCCAGCTTAATCGTGCCTAAACTCACAACCCCGTAATGACCAAAGACATGCGGCAGAATCTTTTGCGTATCCTCTACCTTAAAGCTGCTGCCGTAGCCGCTCAACACACCGGCATCACCGACCTGACCACCAGACTCGGCATAAAACGGCGTCTGATCCAACACCACCACGCCCTCTTGCCCCTCGGCCAACTGCTCCACCTGAGTACCCTCAAAATAGAGCGCTAACACCGTGGCCTCGGTCTCTGACTTCTCATAGCCCTCAAAGCGCGTATCCTCGCCCTCGTAGCTTAGCTGCTGCTTAACCTTAAACTTACCGCTGGCACGTGCCATCTCGCGCTGCTTCGTCATGGCAGCCTCAAAGCCTGCCTCATCCACCTCAATGCCATGCTCACGGCATACATCTGCAGTCAAATCAAAAGGGAAGCCGTAGGTATCATACAAGGTAAACGCCACCTGGCCATCAAGCCGATCGCCCTGCTTTAGCTCGGCAAGGGCACGCCCTAGGATATCCATGCCGTTAGACAGGGTTTGTAAGAAGCGCTGCTCCTCTTGCAACAGGACTTTTGTAATGCGCTCACTTTGCTCGTTCAAGGCCGGATACGCCTCACCCATCTCAAGCGCTAAATCAGCCACTAGCCGATGGAAAAACGGCGTCGTCTGACCTAAACGATAACCATGACGCAAGGCACGACGAATAATACGGCGTAACACATAGCCACGACCCTCATTACCCGGCACGATACCATCCACAATCATAAAACTGCAAGCACGAATATGGTCAGCAATGACCTTAAGCGAGCTGTTACTCAAATCATCGGTCGCCGTCTCGCGCGCAGCCGCTTTAATTAACTGTTGGAACAGATCAATCTCATAATTAGAATGCACATGCTGTAATACTGCAGCAATACGCTCTAAGCCCATCCCTGTATCCACACAAGGATTAGGCAGTGGGTGCAGCACACCGTCCTCATCGCGGTTAAACTGCATAAAGACTAAATTCCAAATCTCGATATAGCGATCACCCTCCTCCTCAGGTGAACCTGGAGGGCCTCCCCAGACCTCGGGGCCGTGATCATAGAAGATTTCGGAACATGGTCCACAGGGACCCGTATCTGCCATTTGCCAAAAGTTATCCGAGGCGTAGCGAGCGCCCTTATTATCACCGATACGGATAATGCGCTCTGCAGGCACACCGATTTGCTTTGCCCAAATATCGTAGGCCTCGTCATCCTCCGCATACACGGTCACCCAAAGCTTTTCTGCGGGTAAATGATAAACCTCGGTCAACAACTCCCAGGCATAGCTAATTGCCTTTTCCTTAAAATAATCACCGAAACTGAAATTACCCAGCATCTCAAAAAAGGTGTGATGGCGTGCGGTGTAGCCGACATTTTCTAAGTCGTTATGCTTACCGCCGGCGCGCAAACAGCGCTGCGACGAAGTCGCACGCACATAAGGCCGCTTATCGTGCCCTGTAAACACATCTTTAAACTGTACCATGCCAGAGTTTGTAAATAACAACGTCGGGTCATTCGACGGCACTAAAGAGGAAGAAGGGACGATCGTATGCGCTTTGGATTCAAAGAAGTTCAAAAACTTACTACGTATTTCAGATGCTTTCATGGGCAAAGGCTATAGAAATAAAATGATTAAGATTAACCCTTAATTATAACGACTTCTATATACAAGCGGTGTCTTTTCAAGTAATTAGCACCTGAACAATAGCACAATAACACTAACGATCTAGGTTAAAGCTCGCATAGGCCTGCTCACCGGCTAAATTAAACTGCAATATCGGCCAATGATCTTTGATCACTAAATAGGGTAATTGACGATGATAGCTCAGCACCTGTCGCCGCCCCGCATGGTCAATACCAACAATCACCGGCAACTCACGCTCCGCCGGCCACTGCACCCATAGCTCATCTGAAGCACTGAAAACCTGCTGCGGTGAGGCGTAGGCAGCACCACTGATATGCCAATCAAAGCTGTAATCATGCACTTGCCGCGTCGAGTACTCCCAGCCGTGATACTGACGCTTGCGCTGTAGCCAATCGGGCTGCGTACTGCAAGCGCTTAAAAGTAGCAGTAAGAAAAGAAGAGAAAGCGATTTGATCATAAGTACCACCTTGAGGTTGAGATGGTACTTATTGTGAAGTAGGAATCAGACCGTGACCATACCCGCGACTACTTACATCAGCCGCAGCGCCACCCTACTCGTCATCGGCCAATTGAGTTTGGGCAATTAAGCGGCGGTTAAAACGGTTTCTAAATAAATGGCGATACACAAAACCGGGATATGCCAACACAATATATAAGCACAGCGCAATCGCATAAAACTGCCATTGTTGGCTATGCGCATTAGCATAATAGCCCTCAATCACAAAGCCAATCGCCCCCACAAAGAAATAAAAGGCCAACAGCTCAAAAATACGCACAGCAAAGCTTTTAACCGGCACCTGTCGACTAACGGTTAATAAGGGCAAAGCAAATAATAGCAAGCTGCCGCCAAAGGCGATTAATTGATAGCTATGCGCTGCGCTATTGGCCATGAGATAGGCCGCAACAATAATTAATATCCACTGCAAAAAGGCACGCACAGCAATCAGCCACGCAGGTGTAGCGCTTGACTCGCCCTGTTGGCGCCAAGGCACAAAGACAAAGGATTTTTCAGTAAAAAAAGGCAATAATGCGCTAAACGCGGCAATTGCGATAATCAACCAAAAGGACGACTCTGGAAACATAAAACAATCAGGTCCATATAAAAAATGACACGACGGCCAAAAGGCTAGCAGACTATTTTAACTGAAGTCTTAACAACAAAGCTCCAACAAAGCAAGCCTTTAGAGTTTATATCGCCAGATAAAGTTCAATGCGCCACGCATAAACCCCGAAAAGTATCGGAAATAATGACTCGCCGCATAAATTAAGGCTATAGTGGACCTTACATTATTCCTTTTAGTAGACAGGAGATCGTCATGATTAAATCACGTGCCGCCGTTGCTTTTGCCCCGGGTCAACCACTAAAAATCGTCGAAATTGATGTGGCCCCGCCCAAAAAGGGCGAGGTATTAATTCGTTGTACGCATACCGGTGTTTGCCATACCGATGCATTTACCCTCTCGGGCGATGACCCTGAAGGCGTGTTCCCAGCGGTGCTAGGCCACGAAGGCGCTGGTATTGTGGTTGAGGTGGGCGAAGGGGTGACAAGTGTCAAACCGGGCGACCACGTGATCCCGCTTTATACTGCCGAATGTGGTGAATGTGAATTCTGTACCTCCGGTAAAACCAACCTCTGTGTTGCTGTGCGTGAGACCCAGGGCAAGGGCGTCATGCCTGATGGCACCACCCGCTTCTCTTATCAAGGTGAGCCCATCTATCACTATATGGGCTGCTCAACCTTTAGTGAATACACGGTGGTGGCCGAGGTTTCTCTCGCTAAAATCAACCCAGATGCTAATCCAGAACATGTATGCCTACTAGGTTGTGGTATCACCACGGGTATCGGTGCCGTACACAATACTGCCAAGGTACAAGAGGGCGACTCAGTGGTCGTGTTCGGCCTGGGGGCCATTGGTTTAGCGGTGGTACAAGGTGCACGTCAAGCCAAAGCAGGTCGCATTATTGCTATCGATCTGAATTCAGACAAATTTGAACTGGCCAAACAATTTGGGGCAACTGATTGTATCAACCCTAAGGATCACGATAAACCCATCAAAGACGTTTTACTAGACATCAGCAAATGGGGCTTTGACCACACCTTTGAGTGTATCGGCAATGTCAATGTGATGCGCGACGCACTCGAAACAGCCCATCGAGGCTGGGGACAATCCGTGATCATCGGTGTCGCTGGCGCTGGTCAAGAAATTTCCACGCGCCCGTTCCAGCTGGTAACCGGTCGCACGTGGAAAGGCACTGCTTTTGGTGGGGTTAAGGGTCGCAGTGAATTGCCCGGCATGGTAGAAGATGCGATGAAGGGTGATATTGAATTAGCCCCTTTTGTCACACATACCATGCCACTCGATCAAATTAACGAGGCTTTTGACTTAATGCATGCAGGCAAGTCAATCCGCTCGGTGATTGTTTACTAATTTGGAGGCTTTATGAAACAAAAAGAACAGCACTTGGTTTTTGGTGGCTCGCAAGAGGTTTGGGAGCATCAGTCCGAGCTTTTGTCTTGTCCAATGAACTTTGCGATTTACATCCCACCACAAGCCAAAGATAAAAAACTTCCTGTGCTTTATTGGCTCTCAGGTCTTACCTGCAATGAGCAGAACTTTATCACAAAAGCTGGTTTTCAGCGCTATGCAGCCGAACAGGGACTGATTGTCGTCTGCCCGGACACTAGCCCTCGCGGTGAGGATGTGGCTGATGATGAGGGCTATGATTTAGGTCAAGGTGCTGGCTTTTACCTTAATGCCACCGAAGCGCCTTGGGCAAAGCACTACCGCATGTACGATTATATTGTCGAAGAATTGCCGGCCTTGATCCGTGAGCATTTCCCCGTGAGTGATAAGCAATCTATTTGCGGTCATTCAATGGGTGGTCATGGCGCATTAGTACTGGCACTTAAAAATCCCGAGTTTTATACTAGCGTATCTGCCTTTGCGCCGATTGTCTCACCCATGCAAGTGCCTTGGGGTCACAAAGCCCTTGGCGCCTATTTAGGTGATGACAAGACGGCCTGGCAACAATACGATGCGGTCAAACTCATTGAACATGGCGCTCGTGTACGCAGCTTATTAGTGGACCAGGGGCTGGCGGATACTTTCTACGAGGAGCAATTGCGCACACCGCTGCTAGAAAAAGCCTGCGCGGATGCTGGGATCGCTGCGGATATTCGCTATCACGAAGGCTATGACCATAGCTACTACTTTATTGCTAGCTTTATCGTAGAGCATATTGCTTATCACGCTGACAAACTACGCTCAGACTAAAGCGTCGACAGTATAAACAACCGGGCCTTATTCAAACTGACTAAGGCCCTGATTTTATTCACCACTAAGACAATTCAATCCACTGTCGATCCCGATCTAAAATCCATACCGAGACCTTTGAAATCTGCTTTAAGGTGTTCTTAATCGACTCTATTGGCATTATCGAAAAGGCCGTTGCCAAAGCATCTGCTTGAGTTGCGGTTGGAGCAATTACTGTAACACTTAAATAGCGCTCATCGGATTGTGAAGTTGCGGGATCAAAGATATGATTAATACTTTTTTCATAGCTTAGATAAGTGCCTCTAGAAGATGAGGTTGCCATTGCTTGATTACCGAGTTCAAGCGTTTTTAAAATCTGACTAGCATCAAGCGGATCAGCTATCCCCAAGGACCAAGGTGCTTTGCCCAACGGTAATAAACCACGAATTTCACCCATATTGATTAGGGCATGGTCTACTCCTCGTTGTTGCATTAGATCCGTGACTCTATCGGTAATAAAACCCTGAGCAATGCCATTGAGAGTAATACGCTGTCCCGGTTTTGCTAAGCGAATACGATTAGGCGTTAATTGAATACCGTCCCAACCTAGTAAGTGCCGCACTTCTGTCATTCTTGCCTTTAACTCCTCCGGACTGGCCTGAGGATTCTCAATAAGATAATCTCTATAAGTTTCCCAAAGTATCTGAACAGTTGGGTCGAACACTCCGTGAGTTAATCTGACATGCTCATCAGCTAAAGACATTAGCCAATAAAAATCATGAGAAAATCCAGAGACTTCACCCTCATTATTTAAGTGGCTAATAACACTATCATCTCGGTATAAACTAAACAAACGCTCTTGACGCTGAACCTCTTTTAATATGGCCTGAAGCAGGTGACGGGCCTCGTGCTTATCCTCGTGGTAGATTTTTAACTGTGCATCAGCGCCTAGCGCAATCCCACGCCACTCTAACAATTCCACCTCATTGGAATTAGCAAGTGACACCAGTGGCCATTGTGATAGCGCTACTGTGCTACAAAACAAAGCAAGAATTTGTCGTCGCTTGGTCTTAAAAGGTTGCTTCATCATTTTTCACCAATTAGTGATTATGGTGCGCATCATGGGCAGAATGCTCTGCTTTAGAACCATGATTATCATGAGCACCTTGTGTGCCATGTCCTGCATGCGATTGTGGAGGTTGCTGGAACACAAAAGACTTTGGCATTTCATCAAAGGTCACCACACGTCCACCATGAGTGCTGGAATATTCTTCGGCCTTTGCGCGCTCTTTAAACGGTAAAGCATCTGAGCTACCCATCCCCCCGACAAAAGAACTTTCAATCACATAAAAAGCGGTTTTTGCGTCTAGCCATTTTTTGTTTACGCTGTGGTCAGTCCAATCTTCTACATCTGTAGCGTCATTAACGTACATAGCGCTAATATTTTTAGCCTCTTCTGGCAATAGACGGAAAGCAAAGAGCTGATTTACCTCGGTAAACCAAATCGGATCCGCCTGATCTGTCAAGAATAAATGTGCTTTAGGACCATCGTGCTCAGACAAAAACATATGACAAAAATGCCCTGTTGAGTCATCACTGATTTGTGCAGCAAGAGGTACTTCTACAGACTCTGAACTTGGTTTACAAGCAGTCAGGCTAAAACATAATAATAAAGAAGCTCCAATCACTTTAAATGTCATTTTCATCAAAAATTTCTCCGATATGTTATAACTGCTTACGATTAAATACTGCTACAGCAAGAATAAAGGGCACCATTACCCATAAACTTAAGGCGACATACAAAACACTGACTCGCAAATTCATTTGATCACTCAACCCCGCCATTCCTGCAAAAACAGAAATATTTTCAGAGTCCACTAAATTCAGTAAACGGTAAATATCAGCTGGATTAAAGAGTAATATATAGTTCAGCGTATCAGCGGTAATCGTTTGCTGCGTATCGGCCACCAAAATACCGATCAGTGCGATATCAAAAATCACCACCATAAAGAGCCATACAAAAAGTGCTAAACCGGCAGCAGTGGCTCGCTCTTTAACCAGCGTACTCAGCAAATAGCCAAGACTTAAAAAACTCGCCCCCAAAAAAATACTTAAAGTAATCATTTTGGAGAAATCTATCCACGCCTCAGTGCTAGAACCGTAAATAAAATGCAATACGAGTCCGGCAATCCCATAACCCACGACGGTAGCAATCGCTAAAATAGCCACATGCCCAATAAACTTTCCAGCTAACACGTGCCAACGCGCAACTGGATAACTTAGCAACAAAGACATCGTGCCACGCTCAACCTCACCAACAATGGCGTCATAACTAAGCAATAAGGCAATCAGTGGAATTAAAAATATCGATAGACTGGACAAACTCACCAACGTCACGGTTAAAGGATCAACCTTGACCGTACCAGTCGGAGCTGTACCCAATAAACCAAGCACCAAAGCAAACACCACTAACAATAAAGTGGTTGCCAATACCCAGCGATTTCTTAAACCGTCACGGATTTCTTTTAGACTGATAGACAGGATTTGCCTCATACATCCTCTCTTCTTAAATAATGAGCATAGATTTCATCTAAACTCGGCGCATATGTATTCACATCCAAAACGTGGGGATTTTGTACTAGCGTACTGAGCAATGACATTTTTTCATTTTGTTCACAATTGAATCGATAAATATTGGCATCAATTCTCTGCCACTCGTGCCCCGTATCCGGTGGATTGTCTGTGACGGTTTTTATCTGAATACGATAGCTCAATCCACTGTCACTGCGTAAACTATCTAAACTACCATCAGCGACCTTAAGTCCTTGATTCATCACCACTACTCTATCAACATTACCTTCAAGCTCAGTCAAAGCGTGAGTGCATAATAAAATCGTTGCACCACGTTCACGAAGCTCACGAATGATGTCGTAAAATTGTTGTCGTGATGCCGGATCTAAACCTGTAGTCGGTTCATCAAATAATAAAATTTTAGGATCACCTAAAAGCGCCTGAGCCAAAGCCAAACGCTGTTTCATACCTTTAGAGTAAGTATTAACTCGTTGCTTAGCGGCATTAGCGATCCCGACTTTTGCCAATAACTCAGGATAAGACCTATCCTTGATTTGTTTTAGTTCAGCATAAAAATCTAGTGTTTCCCTGCCAGTCAAATTCGGGTACAAAGACACGACTTCGGGTAAGTAACCTATATCAAAGCGTAGCTTGACTGATTGACGAGCGGAAGCTTGGCGTCCGAGTAAGCGCACCTCCCCCTTGCTCGGACTAATTAGCCCCAGGATCAACTTCATTACCGTACTTTTACCGGCTCCGTTATGTCCAGCCAAAGCAACGCACTCACCCTCGTGTAAAACCATATCCAGAGAATGAATAACTGTCCGTTTACCGTAAGTCATTTCGACCTGTTCAAGACAAACCAACTCATTTGCGCTCATCCAACAACTCCTGTAGTTTTTCATAAGTCTGGGTTTGCGGCATCCGCATAATCGGTGAGCTATCCATCAGACCACCTGGTAATAAAGCGGGAAACTGTGATTGCGCCCAACGCACGACAGCGACAGCCGGACTATTTAATAGAATGCGGCTGCTGGGTGCCCGCCAAATGACTTGATCAATAATGTCATTAGGTCGATAGGCTGTATCCGAAATCCCATCGCCATCCAAATCAAAACCACTATGATCGCTCCAGTAGTTACCCCTGCCCTCATAAGCCCAGTCCTCATAACGAGTACCTACATACTTGACCTGAGTCTGGTTGTAAACAAAGGCATTATTAAAAATGACATTACCTTGAGCAGCGCCCGTATAATGAACACCAATCTCACATTGTTCAAAATAATTATCTGTGATTTTATTGATATTGGCGTTATAGAAATAAACGCATTTCTCGGCTTTATGAACTGCATTAGCTATTACCGTAGAGTGATTGGCGTAGTTCATCATCACACCCTGATCTCTACTATTAATTGATATATTGCGCAATACTTGGATGCGATCTGAAAACATAATCGCATAACCAATATCATTATCTAAAGATATATTGTCCGACACCTCACTGTCATTGGTGTACATATAATGCACCCCATAACGTAAATTTCTAAAGGTATTACCGGAAAAGACATTTTCCCTACTCGTGTTAGAGAAAATGCCATCACGACCATTGAGAATGTCATTTTTTAAAACTTGACTGCCAGGAGAGTTCCAGACCGTCACCCCATTACCACGTTCTGACATACGTAATTTATTATTGCCGACGATATAATTTTCCCGGACCACCACATTATGCGGCCCCCAAAGATAAACGCCGACCAAATTGTCCAACACGCGATTTTTTTCAATTAAAGCTCGGTGCGCTGTTTTATCCAGGAAAATGCCGGCATCCATCTGCGATAAACTCTGACCAGAATTCATGACCGTTAAAGAACGTACCGTCACGTCTTCACTTTTAATCCAGAGAGTACGTCCTTCACGAGCTCCCTTAAGCACCGCGCTATGATCATCGGGGCCAATGAGTTTGAGATTGTTAACATCAACAACAAACTGCCCTTCATATTGACCTGACTCAAGCTGAATCGTATCACCTGACTGTGCAGCGTTCAGGACGGCTTGTAAATCATCACCTTCCTGAACAACATGCACATCACTGTGGGCTGCTGAGTGCAGCATCAACGCACCAAACAACCCACTAGATGCTAGACTTATAAGACGTTGCCATCTAAATAAAGTCATAGACACTCAATTACACCTTTTTAGGGTGAACCAACATCTGACCAGACATCTCCATATGTAATGCATGGCAGAACCACTGGCAGTAGTACCACTGTACGCCAGGACGTGAAGCTTTAAAAGTTACTGAAGCAGTTTGACCCGGAGAAACCTCCATCGCAATACCATGACCTTCTAACGTAAAGCCGTGAGTCAAGTCTTCAATTACTTCCACGTTACTGACATACACAGTGACTTCATCACCTTGATTTACTTCAAACTGGCTTAAACCAAACTGAGGTGCAGTCGCCGTCATATAAACACGCACTTTATCACCATCTCTAATGACTGTGTTAGCTGTATCTAAATCAACACCATCGGCCTTGGCTTGTTGTCTTGCAGTTTCCCATTGCGGGTCATCGCGATCCCAGATATTTTTCGGATTAACGACGGAACGATGTACTAAAAGCATATCGTGCGGTTCAGCAAAACTTGGTACGTCAGCGACTAATTTCATCTCATCACCCGAAATATCAATTAACTGATCGTTTTCAGGCTTTAATGGACCAACGTTAAGAAATCGGTCTTTAGAGAATTTATTCAGAGAAACTAACCACTTACCATCAGCATCTTTCGTCTCACCCATGGTTGAGTGATTATGACCTGGCTGGTAGTGAACATCAAGTTTCTGAATAATTGGGTCAACATCTTCACCCTCGTACTGACGTCTCGCTAAATCGATATTCCATTTCACTAATTGGCTATCAATAAAGAGTGTAGTGTAAGCATTACCACGACCATCGAAGGCAGTGTGTAGAGGACCTAAACCTAACTGAGGCTCAGCCACCACACAATCACGCGGTTCGATCTTGTCATCAAACAAATCATCCAATCTGCGCACGTCAATTAAAGTGACAGTTGGGGAGACCTTACCATTAAGAGCAATGTGAATACCATCAGGAGCAGCGTTACAACCGTGCGGAGAGTTAGGGATCGGAATATAACGAGTGTATGGCGAACCATGACGTCCATCAACCATCTTCACGCCGTTTAGTTCCTCATAATCACCTTTTTCAATCGCTTCTTCAATACGCTTAATATTAAAGACCACTACCCAGTCTTGCTCATTAGCAGAAGAACCTGCTAAATTAAGTGCTTGCTCAGAGTTATAACAAGTAGCAAAGGAGTATTTACCTTGGTAATCCGCATCACCGTTATCAAGGTTACCGTCAACCTTGACCTGCCATGCAATTTCCATGGTTTCACCGTCAACCGCAGTATAGACAGCAAAGAAATTCTCTTTTGGATTATCCATCACAGTACCATCATTAGGCAGCGGGATAATATGTTCACCATTACAAAATACGTAACCAGTCTTAGGATAACGCTGTGGACGTAAACCGTGAACTGCTGCAACGTTAGGTAACTCAACAATCTTGTCGGTTTTCATTACATCACAGCGAATACGAGCAATACGGTTATTGGCCTTATCATTAATGTAAACATAACGACCGTCATAGGTTTGATCAGTGAAGGACATATGCGGGTGATGCGCGTCACCGTTAGGCAAGCAACGTAAGTTCTGATCTTCCAAGAACTGGCGAGTTTGTGGCGTAATATTCCCATTAAGTATCTCTAGGCTCTCATTGGTACGCCCCCAACCGGTAGCACTACACATATTAAAAACCGGGATACGCATAAGCTCACGCATAGAAGGTAAGCCTAGAATACGGATTTCACCAGACTGACCACCTGAGTTAAAGGCGTAGTACTCGTCCAATTCACCAGGACCTACATGATTATCCAAACCACCTTCAGCACCTTTAGCTTGAGCATGGGCGTTCTTAGCGCCAAAGACTTTAGGCAATCCGACGCCACCCGCAAAACCGGCAGCACCGGTAGCTGCTGCCGCACCTAAAAAGCGACGGCGCTTCATTTCAAGAATTGGCTTCTTGTCTGCATTATCTTTCATAGTAAACCTCATGGATTATTGTGCTTTTTCAAGCACGATGACTCAGAATAAATAGAACACCAAACTATCTACCCTCTTTCTGCTTCTTGGGCTTTGCTTCAAAAGCAGTGGCATTAGGCATAAAGCGTAATACCTCTTCTGTAAACACCGGCTCCGGACTCGCTTTCGCACCAGGTGATGGACGACGACGACGTTTAGCCGAACGTTGAATTAATTCAGGACATTTTTTCTCATGTAAATACAACATCTGACAATGTAAGCACTGGATACACTCATTAGGTTCAATAGGACCTTCCGGTGTAATCGCATCAACCGGACACTCCACCGCACAACGCTGACATGGGTCACCACACATTTTGTAACGGCGTAACCAGTCAAAAATTCGTAACCTAGCAGGAATCGCTAAGCCGGCACCAAGGGCACATAAATAGCGGCAATAAAAGCGTTCAATAAATAGACCTGCAACAAGTAATAACACTGCAAAAGTAACAAACGGCCAACTGCGCAAGAACTTCAAGATAATTGCCGTCTTAAATGGTTCAACCTCTGCCAACTTCTCGGCAAATGCCAAGTCATATAAAGAGAAGCCGAATAAAGCAATAAAGATGACGTACTTAATTGCAGCTGCCCGATGGTGAATGGCATAAGGCACCTTGATCTGTTTAATGCCCAGCTTTTTAGCTACTTTATTAAGTAATTCCTGTAAGGAGCCAAAGGGACATAACCAGCCGCAGAATGCACCACGGTTCCAGAAGATCATAGAGATCGCTGTGGCACACCAGAGAATAAAGACAACGGGATCCATCAGGAAGTATTCCCAATTAAACTCTGTCCGCAGTGAGGTAGTAAAGGTTAAGACGTTGACTACTGATAATTGTGCATTGGCGTACCAGCCGATATAAAACAGACTAAATAGTAAGAAAGCAGTGCGGAAGTAATTGTATAGCTTCTCGTGACGCGCCAAGGCATGCTGGAAGAAGAATACAAAGCCAAGCAATATCAGTGCAATAACAACCACGATAATCTGTGGCAATTTAGTTTTCCAAATAATCTGCCATAACGGCACGTCGTCCGCAAACATTTGCGCATGATCAGTGACTTGGTGGTCAACAGGTCCAGCCGTTTCGGCTTGAGAAGGCGTCGCTACAGCTGCAGCGATGTCTGTCACCACCGGTGCAGAAGGATCATCCATGGTATAAATTTCTGGCAAATGATAATTTAGCTCGACTGGAATGAAAATTTTCTCATGCACGGTGATTTCACGCTGAACTAACAACTGCAGACGCCAAGGTTCAACCGGATTAAAGAAATCATAATCCTCAGATACAAAAAATAAACCAACCTCTTTAAAGCGAGGCGACCCCTCAGCCATCACATCATAAAGTCGCTTATGTTCCAAGTCGGTAAAACGGAAACTATGTTCGCCCTGAATAATATCGAAACGATCAAAAATGCCACCGCGCACATAACCAGAGCCTTTAAAAGAATAAATGCCATTACCGGCAATCAGAATCGCCTGCTGTCCCTCCTTTAGGCGAGACTGCATATAGTTAAACTCAGCCTCTCCTAAAAGACTACGACCAATGGATGGCACAGACACCACTGCCGCATACAAATCAATAAACTCAGCGTCAGGGTCCCCACCTACTTCTTTACGCCCAGCCCCGGGACGACCAGAGTCTATGAAGCGTTGATTAATCTCACCAACGTTGATGTTTAGATTAGCAACAGCGCCCTCTTCTAATAAAACATCCCAAGACTTTATCTCCAACAGGTCTTGATTAATTACTTTAGGTGTCGCCTTAGTGTCAGTCTCAGCTCTTGCTACGGTATCGGCAACGGGAGAGACCGCATCTGGTGACATACCAATTTGATACGCTTGCCCCATAATTCTGGATGAACGCAAAATACTGTCACCAATAACCATCAATGTCACCGTAGCACCACTAATCATATCGACTGGTGGCGGCGCGCCGACCGGTAATGGGTTTTTAATTAAGTTCATACCAATGTAGCCGTTAATGAAATCGACCATCTTGGTTTCAGGAATACCAATTAAAACAATTGGTTCGTGGTGTTCAACTAATTTAGCACCGACAATCTTACCCTCATTATCCAATGCCACTAAGGTATCAATAGGCTTACTAGAATAACCACGCGTGTTCACAATATCCGTGGTCAGAAATACATAGCCCACAGCCTCCCGGCCTTTAAATACCTGAGCATAGGGCGGATCACCCTGAACGGCACCATAACCATCAGCGTCAGGAAACACCTCAGAAGCTTGAACCGTAGCGAGAAACTCACCCAAGCGCGAGTTAGCCACAGCAGCTGAGCTAAAGAACATACAGCAAACAATGAGCATAAAGCTCAGCAGAAATGGTAGAAAGGATTTAGAAAAGGGGCATGCTAAGCACTCTAACTGAGTTGACCCAGAACTATCTGAAGGATTTACTGGTATATTTTGTCGATATAGCAAGATATTCTCCTTAGCTTTTCCTCTACCTACAGCCAAGAAAAGCTCTCTTAAGCTTTAATTTTTAACTTGAAAAATATATGTATTTTAAATGCATCTTTTGTAATGAATATTAACATGAAACTTCGCTAGCATTTAATCACTTATTGACAATTTTTGATTTTAATCAAAATCTTTAATGAACTATTACACTTATTAATAAGATAACTAGGGCAAATCTTAATTTACATTCATGCTTTCTAGCGTATAATCATGCTCTGTCGCAGGAGAGAGGTTTTCCACACCCGCCGAAGGCGCAAACTCCCATAAACGCTCAGGCTCATGTACTGCACATCGCAATTATCCGCCAACTGGAGAGTGGTTAGATGACTAACCCACCGAAGGAGCAAGTAGCCTTAGCTATCAAAACTCTCAGGTACCAAGAACAGAGGGAGTGGCATCACAATCTAGTAGGTCTTGCCGATGATGTTAAACTATATTTTTGTGATCGCTATTACTGCCGAAGCCATGTCCGGGGCACTAGCCGCTGGTCGTCGCAATATGGACTTATTCGGCGTTGCGCTGATTGCCTTTTTAACTGCACTTGGTGGTGGTACCGTGCGTGATATGCTGCTCGGCAACTACCCCATCACTTGGACCCAACACCCACTCTATATTTATCTCACCATTGGTGCCGGCCTGTTTACCATTGTCATTGCCAAATACATGCGTAAACTCAATCAGATCTTCTTATTAGTGGATGCCATGGGTCTGGTTGCCTTTACCATTATTGGTTGCAATGTCGCGCTGAAACTGAACTATGCCCTACCCGTGGTAATTATGGCAGGGATTACGACGGGGATTTTCGGCGGCATACTCAGAGATATTATGTGTAATCGCACGCCCTTAGTGCTTCGCAAGGAGCTCTATGCGAGCGTGTCCTTTATTGTGGCAAATGTCTATCTGCTACTGATTTACTTTAAGTTTAATGAAAATATCACCTTACTGGTACCTTTTGTACTGGGCCTCAGTATGCGCTTAGCCGCATTGAAATGGCAATGGTCACTGCCCGTTTTCTCCTACGATCCCGAGCGCTGGGATAATTAGCCACCCTGCCCTCACTTCCCCTCATCAATACAAAGCCGTTCAGCGCATGAACGGCTGATTTTTTACTACCCTAGCCCAAGTCCTCTATCCCTTAACATTGTTGTAAAAAACTTACAGAAAATTAACAATTATTGCAAATACATTAAAATCTTTGCCTTTCTTAATAGTAATCATTACCATTTGCATTAGTGTTCTTGACATAAATCAAGGGCCCCACTTTTAAACACTCAATTTTCCTCAGAGGGAAAGGGAAAAATTAATGTCTACAAAGTTTGATTTAAATAAGCCGATCACACAGACGGTGCTATTTTCTGCCATGTCTGCTGCCTTAGGCAGTGGTATTGCACTGGCACAGGAGCAAGGGAATGTGCAACAGCTGCCGTCGCTCAACGTTGAAGCGAGCGCAGCGAGCAACTACCAGGTAACGCGCGCCCAATCACGCAAAATGACGGCGCCATTAGTGGATACGCCGCGTACAGTGAATGTGGTGACAGAAGAGCTGATGAAAGACAGAGCAGCCACTTCATTACAAGACGTATTAAGAACCACGCCGGGTGTGACCCTAGGCTCAGGTGAAGGTGGTACGCCCACAGGTGACCGTCCATTTATTCGTGGTTACGAAGCCAGTACCGATATTTTTATTGATGGTGCACGTGACTATGCACGCGGTTCACACGAAACCTTTAACCTAGAATCGGTAGAAGTAGTAAAGGGCCCAAGTTCAGCCTATACAGGCCGTGGTGGTACCGGTGGTAGCATTAACCTCGTGACCAAGAAGCCTCACTTAAACAATGCGATCGAAGGCGGTGTCACCTATGGTAACCGTGGTCAGCATCGTTTAACCTTTGATGGGAATGCAGTCTTAACCGATAGCATCGCCTTCCGCTTAAATGCCATGCGTATGGGTGGTCAGGTGCCCGGTCGTGGTCCGGTCAAGTATGACCGCTGGGGTATTGCTCCGTCTATCGCCTTTGGTTTAGGCACACCAACACGCGCTATCTTAAGCTACTCACATATTGAAAATAACGACACGCCAGACTTTGGTATACCGTATCAAAATTTTCGCCAGCCTGATATGAGCGAGCCATTAAAACCTAACCGTAGTAATTACTACGGCCGTTATGGTGCGGACTTTAGAAAAAATATCTTTGATACGGCAACGATTGAATTAGAGCATGATATTAACGATAGCTTCACCGTACGTAACTTAACGCGCTATGGCCGTAGCTTAAATAAATACCTCTATACTCGCCCAAGCTTTGATAACTGCGGTTCGATGCGTCGTGGTAAATTAGCCCCAGGTCCAAAAGCCCATTTAGCAAGTTGTCGCTCGCTTGATGATAACCTCATGTTCCGACGCGATGATCGTGCTCGTTGGCGCTTAGCGGAGTCACTCATCAACCAAACTGATATTTACGGTGAGTTCAAAACAGGCTCTGTGGAGCACAGCATCAGTGCGGGCTTCGAATTTGCTAAAGAGGATATTTATAACCGTGATACGAGCAAGGTAAAGATCGGCAGAAGTCATGATAACTTCTGGCAGCCTAACCCACACCAAGACTGGGGGCACGTCAACAAAAGCTTTGGTGATAAAAGCAAAGCAGGTGATATCAAGACTAAATCAGTCTATTTATTTGATACCATCAAGTTCAACCCGAACTGGTTAGTGAACGCAGGTGTTCGCTTCGATAATTTCAGAGTCTATGATGCGATCAACAATCAGCGTGCCGATCACAATATCGTGAGCTGGCAAGCTGCCTTAATTTATAAACCTGTGGAGTACGGCTCCATCTACTTCTCGTATGCCAGCTCTGCTAACCCGCCGGGTGAAAACTTAGGTCAGGCAGGTGGTGCAGACGGGCCAGCAGGTGCGGCTAAAATCTATGACGATCTAAAGCCTGAGCGCGCCCACAGCTATGAGTTAGGTACCAAGTGGGATCTGCTTAATGAGCGCTTAAGCGTTGCCGCAGCCATCTTTGAGACCCGCAAAAATAATGCCCGTTCATCTGACCTTGATGGTTCGGTACAAAATATCGGTAAGAACCGCGTACGCGGTGTGGAGCTATCGTTTAATGGCTCAATCACCGATAAGTGGAATATTGCGGCCGGTTGGACTTATTTAGATCCTAAGATCCTGGAATACCGTAACGGGAAAAACGTCTTTGATGGCAATCAAACGAAGTTTATCGCCAAACATAGCGCTAATGTATGGACGAGCTATCAGGTACACCCTGCGGTGACCGTCGGTACAGGTATCACCTATGTTGGTAAGCGCTTTGTCGATGACGCCAACACCAAAAAGCTTCCATCGCATCTGGTATGGGATGCCATGGTACGCTGGGATGTGAACAAACATGTTGAGCTACAAGCCAATGTGAACAACATCACTGATACACGTGTCTATGATGCTTCACACGTGGGTATTTTTGCTAACGTCGGCCCTGGCCGTTCCTACACCTTAAATGCTAGATTTAAATATTAATCCTTTTTAGTATTTAAGCTACCACCCACTTTATTTATACTAGAGTGGGTGGTTTTTTTATAGAGTTATACCAATGATTATCGTAATTGAAAATCTACTATCAACCGATGAGCTGAGTATCATTCGACAGCGTTTAGAAAAGGCTAACTGGGAGGATGGTAAAAAAACAGCAGGTTTCCTAGCACAGGATGTTAAGCACAATCTACAACTCAACCCCCAAAGTGAATTAGCCTTAGAACTGGGTGATTTTTTAAGACAAGTCTTGCGTGCCAATCCTAGCTATATTGCCGCTGCCCTCCCCGCTAAAATTCTGCCACCACGCTTTAATCGCTATGAACATAGTGGCACCTACGGCAACCACATTGATAACTCCATTTTCAATCTACCCGAAGGCCAGCAAATGATGCGCAGCGATGTGTCTAGCACCATTTTTTTCAGTGAGCCAGATGAGTATGAGGGTGGTGAGCTGATCATAGAGGATAGCTACGGCAGCCATTCCGTCAAATTAAAAGCAGGTGATATGGTAGTGTATCCTGGCGACAGTTTACACCGCGTGGAACCGGTCACCTCTGGAGTGCGCTTTGCCTCATTTTTCTGGGCCCAAAGCATGATTCGCCAAGCCCATCGTCGACGTTTACTGTGGCAATTGGATCAGAGTATTCAGCGACTATCCATGAGCCAAGATGGTAGAGCAGAAGCCATTGCACTCAGTGGCGTTTATCATAATCTGATTCGCGAATGGGCCGAGGTATAGCATGGCCTTAGCCCCCTTAAGCCAAATCCCAGCTGATGTCGTCGCAGTGGACGACTATATTGAGCTGGCCAAAGCACGCATGTCACCACAAGCGTGGGCCTATTTTTCAGGCGGTGTAGCGGATGAGCGTTTATTAGTGGATAATATCCACGCTTGGCATCAATACAGCGTCATGCCCCGTGTATTAAGCGATTTTGATGGAGCCACCACCGCTTTTTCTTTACTTAATAAAACGCATCCCTTTCCGATTTTCTGTGCCCCCATCGCCTTTCAACGAATGGCCCATCCCGCTGGTGAACTCGCCTCTGCCCTTGCCGCAGCGGCAATGGAGACACCTTATATTATCAGCATGCAGAGCTCGACCCCACTAGAGCCACTATGTGAGCAGGCGCCGGGTACCAAGTGGTTGCAATGGTATTGGCAAACTGATGAAATCGCCTCCCAAAAACTCTTGAGTAAAGCGCAATCACTCGGCATTGAGGCCATTGTGTTAACCGTAGATGCTCCCGTAAATGGCCTTAGAAATCGTGAACAACGGGCTGGTTTTGTTTTACCAGCTGACATTCAAGCAGTGCTACTGGAAGACTTTGATATACCGCCGCTGCCGCAAGGCGCGCCCGGAGAAAGCCCCATCTTTGGTAGCGGTTTTTTAGCCAATGCCCCTAATTGGGACAAGGTCCAGCAGTTTATAGAAAACTGTCCCTTACCCGTGATGCTTAAGGGCATATTACATCCCCTAGATGCGCAAAAAGCCCTTGAAGTCGGTGCGGACGGCATAATTGTGTCCAATCATGGCGCCAGAGTCTTGGATATCTTGCCCCCAACCGCAAGGGTCTTAAAAAGCATCTGTGATCTTATTGACGGGCGCATACCCGTGTTGGTGGATGGCGGCATTCGACGCGGTAGCGACGTATTTATTGCACTGGCTTTAGGTGCTACCGCCGTGATGATCGGCCGTCCCTATCTATATGCCCTCGCCGCAGCTGGTGCTCCCGGTGTGGCGCATGTATTGCATATACTACGGACGGAATTAGAGGTCTGCATGGCACTCAGCGGTTGTAAAACGCTGGCGCAAATTAAATCCATCGAGCTGCTCAGCCATTAAGCACCAGCTGATTTGGCACTTAGCAATATAAAGCTTATAATGCCTTATATTTCGGCTAATTACATTGATTTATTTTAAATCAAAACTAGTTATAAGGAGATGATGATGCCTTTTCCACCCTGTCCTCAATGTCAGTCTGAGTTAACGTACCATGACGGTATGCAGCTCGTGTGCCCTGAATGTGCTCACGAATGGTTAGCGTCCGAGCCGGAAGTTGAAGAGGACGATGGTTTGCAGGTCTTTGATGCACACGGCACGCGACTACAAGACGGTGATGATGTGGTGTTAATTAAGGATTTACGCGTCAAAGGCAGCTCCACCGTGATTAAGCAAGGCACGCGAGTAAAATCCATTCGCTTACAAGCAGGTGACCACAACTTCTCTGGCCGCGTCGATGGCCAATCCATGGATTTAAAATCTGAGTTTTTCAAGAAAACTTAAGATTAACAGCCTAAACACATTCAAAGGACCGCTTCTCCCATGAGACCGGTCCTTTTGCTTTTTAATTCAGAAAAACAATAACTAAACAAGGATTAATTATTATTAAAACTTAGTAACACTTGACTTACATCAAACCTCGAACAATAATGATAACGATTCTTATTATGATTAATATTAAGCATGAGGTTTTTGATGCGTTTAAAATTACCGGTACTTATTATTACAGGTGCCATTACTCTTCCCGTCTACTCACAAGACACCACAACTAGCTCAACGCCTGTCATTGAATTGCATGGCATTAATCTACGCGCCACTTCTTACTATACTAATAGTGAAGTTCACGAAGACGATCTTCAGTTAAAAAATGCAGGCGATCCACAGCGTGTCTTGCGTGGGATACCAGGGGTCTTCACCAACCAATTAAGTAATCAACCTGGGATAGAGATTAGTATTCGTGGTTTAAGTGGTTATGGTCGTATTAACACCATGCTTGATGGCGTTCCGCAAACCTTTAAAAACATTGCAAGTCATACCTCATCTGGGAATAGCTTAATCTATGTACATCCTGAACTGCTAGGTGGGATTAATGTGACTCGTGGTGTTGTTAAGGGTGCTCATGGCACTGGCGCACTAGCAGGTGCCGCTAACTTAACAACAATCACTGAGGATGACGTATTGGCTTTTGGTAATACCGGTGGCCTCACTCGAATCCGTTTGGGTAATAATGGCATGCATGCCTCAGGTCTAGCTGCAGTAGGTCATCGTTTTACTGAGGTAGGTGGAGAGGATGGTACGCTCAGTATCATCGCAGCAGGTGCTTACAAAAATGAAGGTAACTATAAAACGGGTAATGGCACTAAATTAGACTCCGCCAATTCCTCAGCTAGCTCACCTAAAGGTGGTTTAGTTAAAATGCGCTTCAAACCTAATGAAAGACACCAGCTTGACTTAGGTACTGTTTGGTATAGAAATACATTTAGCAACTCTAACTACGAATGGGACGTAGATAATACCACTGTCACTGCGGATTATGCCTACACTCCTAATAATCCACTAATCTCACTACAAGCACATGCCTACTACAATGAAACCGTGCTGGATTATGCCGATCACATTGGCGGCACCTATGCCGGTAGACGTATTGATAATGAAACTTGGGGTATCAATGTCACCAATGACTCCCTCTTATCAGTGCTTGACCAATACGACTTATTACTTAGCTATGGACTAGCATGGGATCATAATAGCTTTATTCCTAAGAAAAACCGTGGCGGCAACCATCCTGGAAAAATCGACAAAGGCAGTGTGTTTACTGATCTACAATGGAAAATTGGCCAAGCCACCTTATTAGCGGGTCTTCGCTATGACCACTATCGTCTCAATGGCTATCGACCTCCGTACAATGCCGGCATCGCTGGTTGTCCAGCTGGCGGTCCCACATGTGGAGATACTTGGGAGCACAACTCAGATGGTAAAGTACTGCCAAGCATTGGCTTCCAGTATGACTTAACAGATAACTGGAGCTTATACGGTATGTACTCTCATACCTACCGTCCTCCAACCACACATGAAGTGTTCTATGCTGGAACACCTTTCGGTGATGGTATAGGTAATGGACAAAGTAATAACTTAGCACTTAAGGGTGAAACCAGTGATGGCTTTGACGTTGCTATTTCTTATCAAAATAACAATGTATTCCTAGACAAAGATAGTCTGCACTTCCGCCTTGGTTATTTTAATAATAGAGTAAAGGATTATATCTTCAATGATTTTGGTCCAGTGGCAGGTCTACCTTATGACACCATTATGTGGGTCAACTCTAAAGAAGATGTTCGCATAAGAGGTGCAGAGATAACCTTAGGCTACGATGCGCGTGTAGCCTATATAAACTTTTCTTACTCTCATAGTAAATTAACTAACCAACCAATTGGTTTTGGTACAGGTATTAATGGTGGTGCTGCGAGCTTAGCGCCTGATACTTATTGGACCATTGACCTAGGCACACGACTACTTAATGAGCGTCTTAACTTAGGTACTCAGATCCGCTATGTGAGCAGCAGTAAAGCAGCCGCTGGACAGTTTACTGATAATTCCTATTGGAGAGATTTACCAGGCTATACACTAGTGGATCTCTATGCCAATTTCAAAGTTAACAAGCATCTCGATATCTTTGCGAATATTGACAACCTCACTGATAGAAACTATGGCTACGCAGGTTCTATGAACTACGACACCTTATCCGGTCGTGGCCGAACCTTCAGCGCTGGTATTCAAGCTCGTTTCTAAGCTCTATTTAATATACAGCCACTTTCAAGCATACGCTAGGAAGTGGCTTTTTCTCTTTATTTATTAATAACTTTATGCAACGCTTTTTTTATCCTTTTTTTAGACTAATGAGATTGTGCACACAAAACAAAGCGGGTGTTTTTGGTATTGCACAATTCATTTTTGTCCTGCTGCTAAGCTTAGCTGGACTAGCCATTTCCATTCGTATGATTCGATGGAGTAACGATTTTTATAATGCGCTTCAGGAAATTAATGGTGAAGAAATTGTTCATCAAATCGGTATTTTCGTCGTTCTTGTGCTATCTAGTGCAGCACTGCATCTCATTGGCAAATACATACAAAATCTATTAGAAATACGCTGGCGGAAACTACTTACAACCTCAATCACTAACCGCTGGCTCAGTGGTCATAAGCATTGGTATCTCAAACTAGACTCAAATTCTGACATTGTAGATAACCCTGAACAACGTATTGCCGAAGACTGTAAGATTTTTATCAATCTGACTGTGACACAAGTACATGCATTAATCATGGCCATCATCTCCGTCATATCGTACTTTTCTGTTTTATGGTCTTTATCTACTTTTGCTCTTTCTTTTAATGTCTTTGGCTATGTGGTAGAAATTCCTCGTTATATGGTGTGGGCTGCACCACTTTATGTTTTGATTTCAAGTGGTGTTACGCATTTTCTCGGCTCCCCGTTAAGAAACTTAACAGTACAGCAACAGCGACGTGAAGGAGACTTTCGCTATGCTCTTACTCATGTACGTGACTCCAGTGAAGCTATCGCACTACAGCGTGGTGAAAAGCAAGAGCAAAAGCATCTGCAAGCATTATTTAAAGCAATCGAAACAAATTGGCGTCAACTCAACGTGCGCAATCTGATTTTAGGTTGTTTTACACGACCCTATTATCAAACCGTACTCAGAATTCCCATGTTCTTAGCTCTACCCGCATTTATTGCTGGAAAAGTAAGCTTAGGCGGTCTCATGCAATTGGCAAGTGCCTTCACCAATGTAGTAACTACCTTGTCTTGGTTTATTTTCTCTTACCAAGATTTGGCCGAATTAGCGGCATCTACTCGCCGTCTTGATCAATTACTCAAAAAACTCAATCATAACACGGTAAATGATTCAGACTATGCACACCAGGAGGATGGGTATTTATCAATTACAAACTTGCAACTATATACTCCAACGAAAGAACCCTTATTATTCGTAAAATCTCTCAACGTCAAACCTGGTGAGCGCATTTGGCTACAAGGAAATTCCGGTATTGGCAAAAGTACCCTATTAAAGTCCATTGCCGGTTTATGGCCTTATACCAAGGGTAATGTGCATTATCCAAGTCACCAGCAAAGTCTTTACCTACCCCAGACCCCCTATATTCCTAAACAAGGAATTCTCGCTGCTTTATGTTATCCCAACGCTAAAGAAAGTCTGAGTCTTGATGAAGCCAAGCAATTGCTAGATGCCGTTGGCCTCCCTCATCTGATCGAAAAACTTTCACTTTCGAAAGAAGAGCAACAAGCAACATTAAATGCCTTATCCGGTGGTGAACGACAACGTCTAGCCCTAGCAAGAGCAGTTTATCTAGCACCTAAATGGCTATTCCTCGACGAGGCAAGCAGCGCCCTAGATGCTGAAAGTGAAGCAAAAATACTGACTATGCTTAGCGAACAGCTCCTAGAGAGTGCCATTATTTTACTCTCGCACCATAAACCACATGGCTTCGACTATGAACGCCATATTTTATTCCGTTCGGACTCCGCATCCTCTACAGAGTCTGTAACAGAAAGCCCAAATTATTGTTAAATTTTAAAAAGGATTATAAATGTCTGAACAATCTGAATTACTAAAACATTTACAGCAATTACTACGTAGCAAACGCAGCGCCTCTTTTGCTACCCTGACCAACCAGGGAGAACCTTTTGTTTCTATGGTTCCTTTTGCAATTGACACACAACACGCACATTTTGTGATCCATATTAGTGAGTTTGCAGCTCATACACGTTATTTATTGCAGCGTCCAACGGCATCATTGATGTTATGCACTAGCGAAGAGGAAGATAAACCAGTCCATGATTTATCGCGAGTTACTTTTCAAGTTAATGCGATCGCCCAAGAACGTGGCACAACAAGTTGGGCGTATTATCGTGATGTGTATTTAAACCGCTTCCCTGATGTCGAGTTCATGACTCATTTTAAAGACTTCAATTTCTTTGCTTTAGAAATCACTCGAATCAGACAAGTGGCTGGTTTTGGAGCAGCAAAGACACTCGATGTTAGCGAAGTACAATCATTGATTAAAACGCTCTAACTACTTTAAACGACAAACGGCCCCGAATCCTTATCAGACTCGGGGCCGTTTTTATACCTACACAGAAAGAGCGCCGTAGCGCCCTATCCTAGTAATTAAAACTTCAAGGAAGCATCAATTACCTGCACACACAGTGCCATTAAGCCGCCTGGTAGAATACCTAACACAATAATTAATAAATTATTAACCGATAAGATACCCTCACGGAAAGTCATTGGCGCACTTAAAGCAGGTGCATCAGCCGCCGGCTCATCAAAGTACATTACCTTTACCACTCGTAAGTAGTAGAAGGCACCGATTAGGGACAGCAACACCGCTAATACTGCTAACCAAATATGACCGGCATTAACCGTTGCCTGCAATACAGCTAATTTAGCGTAGAAGCCAACTAAGGGTGGAATACCGGCAAGTGAGAACATCAGAATCAAGACGCCAAAGGCTAACCACGGACTACGACGGTTAAGCCCCTTGAAGTCAGCAATTTCCTCAGACTCAAAACCCGCACGGCTTAGAATCAGAATAATACCAAAGCTCGCCAATGTCGTGAGCACATAGGTCACCATATAGAATAAGGCCGTACCATAGGCACCACTACTCACCTGACCATTGGCATCCACACCGGAAAGCAAGCCTAAGAGCACAAAGCCGATATGCGAAATGGTTGAGTAACCCAATAGACGCTTAAAGTTCGTTTGCATCAAAGCAGTGATATTACCAATGGCGAGTGATAGTACCGCCATAATGATCAACATCGGCTGCCAACTGATAGCGACATCATTTAGTGTCTCGATCAGTACCCGCAAGGTCATCGCCAAGGCCGCTAATTTAGGAGCCGAACCGATGGTTAGCGCCACTGCTGTCGGTGCCCCTTGATACACATCAGGCACCCACATATGGAACGGTACCGCACCTAATTTAAAGGCAATACCTGACACCACAAAAACCAAACCAAGTAGCAACACAGATAACTGCGCTTCACCACTCTGTAGTACTTGCATAATCGTCGCTAGGTGAATCGCACCGGTCGCACCGTAGATAAGCGAAATACCATACAGCATAATACCTGACGCAAGTGAACCTAGAATAAAGTACTTCATCGCCGCTTCCGCACTACTTAGCGAATCACGACGCAAGGCCACCAAAGCGTAGAGTGATAAGGACATCAACTCTAGACCCAAGTAAATGGTCAGCGTACTGGCTGCTGAGATCATCACGAATTGACCTAATAAACAGAATAAGGCCAAGGCGTAGAACTCACCGCCGGTCACCATGCTGCGGTCAATTAAGTACTGACGGCTGTAAATTAAGGTCACCAGCACCGCAATCGTGGTACCAACTTTTAAGAAATGGCTAAGTGCATCGGCAATATACATTTGGTAGAAGGTAGTGCCTTCAACACCAGAACTCCACTGGAATAGCACGACCACTAAGACCAACAGTAGCGATAGCAAACTGCTGTAGTAGGACAGCACGCTGTCCTTACTGCGAGCAAAGGCATCGATCAACAACACACCCATTGCCAAGAGACATAGAAGAATCTCCGGCAAGGCCATGGCGAAATTAAATTGATTTTCTATCATTGTTCTAACCTACAGTTTGGATTGTGCAATCTGTTCCAGCAAATGCTGAACTGATACATGCATGACATCAGTAAATGGTTTCGGATGAATACCCATATACAACACAAAGATTGCAAACAGACCTAAGACCAAAAATTCACGCTTATCAAGATCAAGCATTTTGGCTACCTCAGGATTTGTCACCGGACCGTAAGCCACGCGTTTAACCATCCAGAGCGAATAAGAGGCACTTAAAATCAATGACGTTGCCGCCAATAAGCCGACCCAGAAGTTGAAGTCAATCGCCGCTAGAATCACGTAGAACTCACCCACGAAACCTGAAGTTGCGGGTAGACCGCTATTGGCCATTGAGAACAGTACAAAGAAGGTCACAAACTTCGGCATCACCTTGACCACACCACCGTAAGCCGCAATTTCTCGGCTGTGTAAACGGTCATAGAGCACACCGATACACATAAACATAGCGCCTGACACAAAACCGTGGGAGATCATTTGCACAATGGCACCCTCAATACCTGCTTCGCTAAAGAGGAAGGTACCTAAGACCACAAAGCCCATATGAGCCACTGAGGAATAAGCCACCAGCTTCTTCATATCATCTTGTACAATCGCCACCAAACCGATGTAGATCAGCGCAATCAGTGCTAACACGATCATTAACCAGCCCATTTCCTGACTGGCGTCCGGGGCAATCGGTAAAGAGAAACGTAGGAAACCGTAGGCACCTAGCTTCAACATAATGGCCGCTAACACAATCGAACCACCGGTCGGCGCTTCAACGTGCGCATCTGGTAACCAGGTATGCACCGGCCACATAGGTACTTTCACTGCAAAGGCGGCAAAGAGCGCAAAGAAGATGAATAACTGCTCATTCATCGTCAATGGCAAGGCATGCCAAGCGGCAATATCGAAGGTACCTGCCTGGAGGTACAGATAGATGAAAGCAACTAAGGTTAATAAGGAACCTAATAAAGTATAGAGGAAGAACTTAAAGGCTGCGTACACACGATTCGGACCACCCCAGACACCGATAATGATATACATCGGAATCAGGGTTGCCTCAAAGAATACGTAGAACAATAAGCCGTCCAAGGCAGCAAAAACACCAACCATCAAGCCCGATAAAATCAGGAATGCTGCCATGTACTGTGCTACTCGGTCAGTAATGACCTTCCACCCAGCAATCACCACCATAATGGTAATAAAGGCGGTTAACAGTACAAACCAAATGGAAATACCGTCTACACCCAGGTGATAATGTGCTGTAAAGGCTGAAATCCAGCGCACATTTTCAACGAACTGCATTTCTGCAGTAGTAGAGTCAAAGCCAAAGATCAGTGGCAAGGTGACTAAGAAGCTGACAATTGCACCAATCAAAGCCATTTGCTTGGTGTACTCTGCTCGCTCGTCACGACCGAATACGAGTACAAAAATACCGGCAATGATCGGTACAAAAATCGATAAGGAAAGCCAAGGAAATGTTGTCATCTTATCGCACCAATACAAAGAAAGAGATTAAAACAATAATACCCACCAACATGGAGAAGGCGTAATGGTATACGTAACCGGACTGGAGCTTGCGGCTAAGCGAGGCAATTAAAGCAACCGCTTTAGTACTGCCATTGATGATAAAGCCATCAATCACACCCTTATCACCACCTTTCCAGAAGCCTTGACCGAGCGCGCGAGCGCCACGAGCAAAGACATTTTCATAGACCCAGTCAACATAGTATTTATTTTCCAAAATACGGTTAATACCGGATAAGGAGTGGTAGATTTTGCCCGGCGTCGCTGGACTGACCACGTAAAGGAATAGGGCCACCACAAAACCGGCCACCACTAACCAGAACGGTAAGGTCATAAAGGCATGTAAGCCGTACTCAAGCCAACCATGGAAAGTCGCAGCAATGTCTGCCATCGCAGGGTGAGCTGCCGCATCCACGTAGATCACGTTCTTGAAGAAATCACCGAACAGCATCGGCTCAATCACCCAAGCACCGATCAACACCGATGGAATCGCTAATACCACTAAAGGTACAGTCACCACCCATGGTGATTCTTTAGGCTTCTCATTTTTCTCAAAACGATGCTCCGCATCCGCCGGCAAGTCCTCATAACGCTCCTTACCGTGGAATACTAAGAAGTACAGTCGGAACGAATACAAGGAAGTAACGAACACGCCAATCAGCACGCAGTAGTAGGCAAAGTTCGCACCCCAGATATTGGCCGCACCGGCTGCTTCGATAATATGCTCTTTGGAGTAGTAGCCTGAGAAGAATGGCGTACCTACCAGGGCTAAGGTACCTAATAAGAAAGTAATCCAAGTAATTGGCATGTACTTACGAATACCGCCCATGTAGCGAATATCTTGATTATGGTGCATACCGATAATCACCGAACCAGCGCCTAAGAATAGCAAGGCTTTAAAGAAAGCGTGCGTCATTAGGTGGAAGACGGCCACACTGTAAGCCGAAGCACCCAGTGCCACCGTCATATAACCTAACTGCGATAAGGTAGAGTAAGCCACCACACGTTTGATATCGTTTTGAATCAAACCGAGTAGACCGAGGAACAAGGCACCGATAGCACCCACCACAATCACTAAGGATAGCGCAGTATTAGATAACTCAAAGATAGGTGAGAAGCGAGCCACCATAAAGATACCCGCTGTCACCATGGTGGCCGCGTGAATCAATGCAGAAATCGGTGTTGGACCCTCCATCGAGTCAGGTAACCATGCATGTAAAGGTACTTGCGCAGACTTACCCATGGCACCGATAAATAAGCAGATAGCAGCAACCGTGACCAAAGACCAATCCGTACCCGGGAAGCTGGTATATGACAAGATGCTAGCACTATCAAACACCTGATCATAATTTAAGCTACCGGTGTAGGCAAAGAGTAAACCAATACCTAAGATGAAACCAAAGTCACCCACACGGTTCACAATAAATGCCTTCATATTAGCGAAAATCGCCGTCGGTCTTTCGTACCAGAAACCGATTAAGAGATAAGACACTAAACCAACTGCCTCCCAACCGAAGAATAGCAACAGCATATTATTTGCCATGACTAGCATCAGCATGGAGAAGGTAAAGAGTGAAATATAGCTAAAGAAGCGCTGGTAGCCAGGATCGTCCACCATATAACCGATGGTATAAATATGCACCATGAGGGAGACCGAGGTAACCACCACCATCATCGTGGCCGTTAGCGAATCCACCAAAAAGCCGATTTCAATCGGAATATGTCCGATCAAGGTCCAAGTGTAGATGGTCCCGTTGAAATAGGCATCGTGCGCAATCACCTGCCATAAGACATAGAGTGATGCCAAAGCGGAAAACGCCACTAAGGCAATGGTAATACCATGCGCACCGGCACGCGTGACTTGACGCCCGAAGAAACCGGTACCAAATAGACCCGCTAGCACGGAACCCAGTAAGGGCGCCAATGCAATGGCGAGTAAGAGGATTGGAGATAATGTTGATGCCATGATTTACCCCCTACCCTTGTAGACGACCAATGTCGTCAACGTTAATTGAATTAATCTTACGGAATAGCATAACAAGAATGGCCAAACCGATTGCCGCTTCAGCCGCCGCAACAGTTAAGACAAAGAAAACAAAGATTTGCCCTGCCGTTTCCGGTAAACCATCAGGTCCCGGATGCCATTGAGAAAAGGCCACGAAGTTCATATTGACCGCTAATAATAGCAACTCAATCGACATCAAAATCCCAATCATGTTACGGCGATTTAAGAAAATCCCGAAAACCCCAATAGCAAACAGCACAGCGCCGAGTATTAAATAATGCGCTAAACTCAAGGTCATTTGCTTTCTCCCTCTTGGACTTCAACTGCAGCCGCCGTGCGAGGCTCAGACTCGGAAGCCATACTCACGATACGTAAACGATCCTTAGGATCGGCTTTTAACTGATCACTCACATTGGTGTATTTGCGATTCTTACGTTCGCGTAAGGTAATACCTACCGCTGACACCATACCCACTAATAATACCAAGGCACCGACCTGAATCGCGTAACTATACTCAGCATACATAGCGATACCGATCTGTACCACGTTGTTGTAGGATTGAGGTAAAGAAACCGCAATTGGTGCGCCTGTACCCAAATAAACCGCCGCTAACACGGAGGCGATTTCCAACACCATCACACCGCCAACCACTAAACCGAGTGGCAGATAGGTACGGAAACCTTGGCGTAGACTCTCGGGCACCACATCAATCATCATCACCACAAAGAGGAACATCACCATCACCGCACCGACATAAATAATAATCAGCAATAAACCGAGGTATTCGGCACCGATTAAAATCCACAGCATCGACGCAGAGAAAAAGGTCAGCATCAGGTGCAAGGCAGCAACCACCGGACTACGTGCTAACACCACACGGGCGGCAGCAACAATGGCAATAAAAGCCAGAATATAAAAAAGAACTGTCGAAAAAACCATGATCTCCACCTATTAGCGATACGGCGCATCTGCTTCGCGACGCTTGGCAATTTCGTCCTCATAACGATCGCCCACCGCAAGCAACATGTCTTTAGTGAAGTACAAATCACCGCGCTTCTCGCCGTGATACTCGTGAATATGCGTCTCAACAATGGAGTCAACCGGGCAACTTTCCTCGCAGAAACCGCAGAAAATGCACTTGGTTAAGTCAATGTCATAACGTGTGGTACGGCGCGTACCGTCTTCACGTTCATGCGACTCAATGGAAATCGCCATGGCTGGACAGACCGCCTCACATAATTTACAGGCAATACAACGTTCTTCCCCGTTTGGGTAACGACGCAAAGCATGTAAACCGCGGAAACGAGGCGACATCGGCGTTTTCTCGTAAGGATACTTAAGGGTGAACTTCGGCTTAAAGAAATAGCTACCAGTCAGCATCATCCCTTTGAGTAACTCGGTCAGCATAAAGCTGTTCATAAAGCGTTTCAACTTGCTCATAATCTCACCCTTAATTCCAAATACTTAATGGTGTTTGCATCCAAATTGCCACCACAAAAAACCAAATTAAGGTTAATGGAATAAATACCTTCCAACCTAAACGCATAATCTGGTCATAGCGGAAGCGTGGGAAGGAGGCACGGAACCACACAAATAGCGACACCACGCAGAAGGTCTTAATACCTAACCACAACCAACCAGGTACCCAGGTAAATGGAACCATATCCAATGGCGCCGACCAACCGCCCAAGAAGAAGATTGAGCATAAGGCCGACAATAAGATCATATTGGCGTACTCGGCTAAGAAGAACATCGCAAAGCCCATACCCGAATATTCCACCATGTGCCCGGCCACAATTTCCGATTCACCCTCTACCACGTCAAATGGGTGACGGTTAGTTTCCGCCACAATCGAGATGATATAAACAATAAATAAAGGGAATAAAGGAATAAAGTTCCATGATAAGAAGGTCACCCCTTTATCAGCAAAAAAACCGCTCGTTTGCTGAAGTACGATACCGTTCATATTCATGGTGCCGGAAACGAGAATGATGGTCACCAACACAAAGGTCAGCGATAACTCATAAGAAATCATTTGTGCCGATGCACGCATCGCACCTAAAAAAGGATACTTAGAGTTAGAGGCCCAACCTGCGAAAATCACACCGTACACACCCAATGCGGTAATCGCCACAATATATAAAATACCGGCGTTAACATTGGCTAAAACAGCTTCTGGACCAAACGGCACCACGGCCCAGGCCGCTAATGCTGGCACTAAGGTCATAATTGGTGCCAAGATGTACATCACCTTGTTGGCTTTGGCCGGGACGATCACTTCCTTGGTCAATAGCTTAAGCACGTCAGCAAAAGGCTGTAATAGACCACCAGGACCTACCCGGTTAGGACCGCGACGCACGTGCATATAACCAATCATGCGACGCTCCCACAGGGTTAAAAACGCCACACAGATAATAATCGGTAGTGCGATCACGAGGATCAGAATAATCGTCCACAGCACCATCCATAGGGTTTCACCAAGTAAATTGCTACCCCATGCATTGAGCGCTGCTACACCATCAGTAAACCATGCCCAAATATTCGTATTCATTAGACCTTCTCCACTGAAAGTTGGACAAATGCACCACCTAAGACAGCGGTTTGCTCAAAGCCCAGCGGCACACTGACCGTATTATCAGCCAATTGCGCTTGCAACTGCACTGGCAACACGACTTCGCCCCTATTGCTCTTAACGCGCACCTGATCACCCTCAACCACGGCTAAATTGGCCATCATGGCAGCGTTTAGACCGGCCACTGGAGCCGCTGTCTGCTTTTGTAAGGCAGGCGCACGACGTACTATCGCATCGCTTCGATAAATCGGAAGATTAGCCACTCGTTCAAAAGCATTAAGCGCTACATTTGGATTATACGGTTCTGCCTTCACCTCGTTATTGAAGCTACCGGTATAGTTCTGAGCTAAAACCGCATCACGTACAGCCTCTGAGCTTTCCGCATCAAAGTCAGCCAGTTTTAGTAAATTACCTAAGACGCGTAATACCTTCCAGGCTGGACGGCTATTACCCAATGATGGCACCACGCCTTTAAAGCTCTGGGCTCGTCCTTCAGCATTAATAAAGGTACCGGAAGTCTCGGTAAAAGGACCAACCGGCAGCATAATTTTGGCCCATTGCTTTGCATCTGACTGGTAAGAAGTCAGGGCAATGGTAGCGGCCTTACTGAAAATCTCACGCGCTCGAATCGGATCCTCAAAATCCAAGCTCTCCGCATGCAACACCACATAGGCGCTTAGCGGATTCTTCATCATCTGCGCGGCATTCATACCGTTTTGCTGCGGCGTCGCCCCGGCAACCGAAGCACCCACGTGGTTAGCACCACGCGTTAAATAGCCTAATGGTGCTGCTAAAGCCTCTGCTAACACATGGCTATGGGCCAAGACATTACTGGCCGATGACTTACTTAAGACACCGTTACCCATAAACACAGCTGGCTTTTTACCCGCTAATAAAATAGCGGCAATCTGATTGATTGGATCCTGCTCGTCAAGCTCTGCACCGCCTTTCAGCTGCGCTACCGCCTTGGCGATATTATCAATCGCAGCGCATAGCTGGCTTGGTGCCACCGTTAAACGCGCCGCCACTGGGAATAATGGATCCTCGCCATTACTATCAAGCAAGACGATACGCGCACCGGCCTTTGCCGCTTGGCGTAAACGCTGTGCAAATAATGGATGATCTTGACGTAAATTACTGTCAACCACCAACACACCGTCTAAGTGATTCAGCTCAGCAATCGGCATACCCAACCATGGGGTACCCTCTAAGGCCTTGTCAATGTTCTCGTCGCCTAAACGTAAGCGGCTATCGATGTTGTTAGAGCCTAGACCACGCACAATGCGGCTTAATAAGGTCATCTCCTCGAGTGTAGAATACTCGGCAGCAAATGCACCGATGCTATCCACGCCCTGTTGCTCATTGACATTTTGTAAAAGCTCAGCGGCTGCTAATAATGCCTCTTCCCAGCTCGCTTCACGCCAAACACCGTCACTACCCTTAAGCATCGGCGTGGTTAAACGATCCTCGGCGTATAGACCCTCATAGGAGAAGCGATCCTTATCGCTAATCCAGCACTCGTTAACCGCTTCATTTTCAAATGGCACCACGCGTAGCACACGGTCATTTTTCACCTGTACCACAAGATTTGCACCCACGCTATCGTGCGGGCTGACCGAGCGACGACGTGCTAATTCCCAGGTACGCGCCTGATAGCGGAAGGGCTTAGAGGTTAAGGCACCGACCGGGCAGAGGTCGATCATATTACCCGATAACTCGGAGCTGACCGCCTTACCTAAGAAGGAAGTAATCTCTGCGTGCTCACCGCGATTTAACATACCTAGTTCCATCACCCCGGCCACCTCTTGGCCAAAGCGAACGCAACGGGTACAGTGAATACAGCGACTCATCTCCTCAGCCGAGATTAGCGGACCCATTGATTTGTGGAACACCACCCGCTTTTCTTCATGGTAGTGACTGGCATCATAACCGTAGCCCACGGCTAAGTCCTGTAACTGACACTCACCGCCCTGGTCACAGATTGGACAATCGAGGGGGTGATTGATTAATAGAAACTCCATCACCGCCTGCTGTGCAGCTAATGCCTTTGGTGATTTCGTATGGACAACCATACCCTGTGTCACCGGTGTGGCACATGCCGGTAATGCCTTTGGCGCTTTCTCGACCTCGACTAAGCACATACGGCAGTTGGCGGCGATAGATAATTTTTTGTGATAACAAAAATGTGGCACATAAAGACCCAGTTCGGTCGCAGCGTGCATAACAAAGCTGCCCTCAGGAACGGATACTTTCTTGCCGTCAATGGTAAGTTCAACCATGGTACAAACCTATTAAATATACGGCGCTACCAAACATTGCTTATTATCAATGTGGTACGCGAACTCATCACGGAAATGTCTCAAGAAACCCTGCACCGGCATTGCTGCCGCATCACCAAGGGCACAAATGGTACGGCCCATGATATTACCGGCAATGCGCTCCAGCTCATCCAGATCCTCAGGACGACCCTCACCATGCTCAATACGGTGCACAATGCGCCATAACCAGCCCGTACCCTCACGACAAGGGGTACATTGGCCGCAGCTCTCATGCTGGTAGAAATATGACAGACGCAATAATGAACGCACCATACAGCGACTATCGTCCATCACCGTTACGGCACCGGAACCCAACATCGAACCGGCCTTGGCGATGCTGTCATAGTCCATGGTACAGTCCATCATGATATCGGCCGGCAACACCGGCGCACTCGAACCACCGGGGATCACGGCCTTGAGCTTAGCGCCGTTACGCATCCCGCCTGCAATCTCTAATAGCTTGCTAAATGGTGTTCCCATCGGAATCTCATACACACCTGGTCGCTCAATATCACCGGTGATAGAAAATAACTTGGTACCGCCATTGTTTGGTTTACCGAGCTCTAAGTACTGCTGGCCGCCCATCGCTAAAGCATAAGGCACACTGGCAAAGGTCTCGGTATTGTTAATCGTGGTTGGCTTACCGTAAACACCATAATTCGCAGGGAATGGCGGCTTAAAGCGTGGCTGACCCTTTTTGCCCTCAAGTGACTCAAGTAAAGCAGTCTCCTCGCCACAAATATAGGCACCGTAACCGTGGTGCGCATGCAGTTGGAAACTAAAATCACTGCCGAGGATATTATCACCTAAGAAACCGTGAGCTCGCGCCTGCTCTAGCGCCTCTTCAAAACGCTCATAGACCTCGAAAATCTCACCGTGAATATAGTTATAGCCAACACTCGCACCCATGGCAAAACCGGCAATAATCATACCCTCAATTACTGCATGGGGGTTAAAGCGCAGAATATCACGATCCTTAAACGTTCCCGGCTCACCCTCGTCCGAGTTACAAACGACGTACTTTTGACCGAGGTAGTTTTTAGGCATAAAGCTCCACTTTAGGCCCGTCGGGAAACCTGCACCGCCGCGACCGCGTAAGGAAGAGAGCTTAAGCTCATTAATCACCGTGTCCTGATCTAACTGACCGGCACAGATTTTGCGCAATACCTCGTAACCGCCACGGGCCATATAGCCCTCAATACCCCAGTTATGACCGTCTAAACCCTTGAGAATCTGTGGGTTAATATGACGATTATGAAATATCATACTGCTGGATAAATCACCGCCCGGATTGGGCTCAAGTCCGCCGCTATACTTTTGGATAATACGTTCTAAACCCATGACGCTTAACCCTCACTTTGAATATCGGCTAACAACTCATCAATACGCTCTTTGCTCATGCGCACGCACATATGATGGTTATTAATTAATAAAACGGGGGCATCACCACAGGCGCCCTGACACTCACTCTCTTGGAGCGTGATTAAGCCGTCAGGCGTCGTTTCACCAATGGCAATACCTAATTTTTCGCTGATGTAATGCGCAGTTTTCTCACCATCTCTTAAGGCGCAAGGTAAGTTGGTACAGACGGTTAGTTTGTACTTACCTACCGGCTTTAATTCATACATATCGTAGAAGGTGGCGACCTCTTGCACCGCAATTGTCGGCATGCCTAAATACTCGGCAACGTCAACGATGACTTCATCGGAGACCCAGCCTTTTTCCTCTTGGGCAATGCGCAAAGCGGCCATAACTGCTGATTGACGTTGATCGGCAGGATACTTTGCCAACTCCTTGTCAATCTTTTTATAAGCCTGTTCAGAAAGCAACATGTTAATTTCCTGTAATTCGTTGATGCTATGAAGCACTGGCTTCCTAGCGGTCAATCTCACCAAATACAATATCCTGGGTACCGATAATGGTTACCGCATCCGCCAACATATGACCACGCGACATCTCGTCTAAGCCTTGTAAGTGCACAAAGCCCGGGGCACGGATTTTGAGACGGTATGGCTTATTGGCGCCATCGGAAATCATATAAATACCGAACTCACCCTTAGGATGCTCAACCGCTGCGTATGCTTCACCCTCAGGTACAGGGAAACCCTCTGAGAATAACTTGAAGTGGTGAATCAACTCCTCCATACCGGTCTTCATCTCAAGACGCTTAGGTGGGGTGATTTTATTGTCCTCGTACATGACAGGGCCTGGATTATCACGCAACCACTGTACACATTGCTTGATGATTTTGGTACTTTCGCGTAACTCGGCAATACGGCATAAGTAACGGTCATAACAGTCACCGTTAACCCCGACCGGGATATTAAAATCTAACTCATCATAGACGGCATAGGGCTGCTTACGACGAATATCCCACTCCACGCCGGAACCGCGCAGCATCACCCCGGTAAAGCCCTTATTGAGGGCGCGCTCAGGGGTCACAATACCGACATCGACCAAGCGCTGCTTCCAAATACGGTTATCGGTCAACAGCGTCTCGTACTCATCAATCGCCGATGGATAGTAATCGACAAAGGCCTCAATAAAGTCAAGCATCGAGCCTTCACGCCACTCGTTAAGACGCTTCATATCGCGTACGCTACGGTACTTCGAGTCAATCTCGTGCTTAGGCATGCTGTCAGGCAGATCACGATATACACCACCGGGACGATAGTAGGCGGCGTGCAAACGCGCACCGGACACTGCCTCATAGCAGTCCATCAGGTATTCGCGATCACGGAAAGCGTATAAGAACACCGCCATTGCACCCACGTCTAAGGCATGCGAACCGATAGACATCAAGTGGTTAAGAATACGGGTAATCTCATCGAACATGGTACGGATGTACTCGGCACGCTTAGGTAATTCGATACCTAATAGCTTTTCTACCGCCATACAATAGGCGTGCTCGTTAACCATCATGGAGACGTAGTCTAAACGATCCATATAAGGGAGCGCCTGCACATAGGTACGCTGCTCAGCTAATTTCTCGGTACCGCGGTGTAATAAACCAATATGCGGGTCCGCTCGTAAAATCACCTCACCATTAAGCTCAAGAATCAAACGTAAAACGCCGTGAGCTGCCGGGTGCTGCGGACCGAAGTTTAAGGTATAACTTTTAATATCTGCCATAATTACTCTCGCCCTGCTCCATAACCCTCTTCGCGAATGACTCGCGGTGTAATCTCGCGATTTTCAATCGACACAGGCTGATAGACCACACGCTTTTGCTCAGGGTCGTAAATCATCTCAACATGACCAATCACCGGGAAGTCCTTGCGGAAAGGGTGACCGATAAAGCCATAGTCAGTCAAAATACGGCGTAAGTCGGGGTGCCCCTCAAACACAATACCGAATAAGTCAAAAGCCTCACGCTCAAACCAGTTAAGACTGTTCCAGATATTGACTAAGCTAGGTACGGATGGGAAGTCATTATCCTGCGGGAAGGTACGCACACGTAAGCGCCAATTATGCTTGACTGATAATAAATGCAAGACCACCGCAAAACGCCCTGGGAACTGACTGGGTTGCTCGGAGGGCATCGCATCCACAGGCTCCAAGGCCGCATCTAAATCAGCAGTAGCCTCTGTTGGCAGCAATGGTTGATTATCCTCAGGCGCAACCGATACCCCACCATAGGTTAAATAGTCCACACCACAGAGATCAATCGCTTGTTGGAACGCTAGCTCCTCGTGCTCATGCAGCATTGAACAGGTCTGCACCCAATGCTCGGGCGCCACGGTCAAGGTCAATTCACCAGCATACGCTACAATCTGAGCCTGCTCGCCTAACAGCTTGACTAAGGTGTGATGTAATTTCTCTAAACGCGTCATCTCAGCCTCCTACGCCTCACGAGCGATCGTCTTTTGATGACGAATCTTATTTTGGAGCTGTAATAAGCCGTATATCAAGGCCTCTGCGGTTGGCGGACAACCCGGCACGTAAATATCAACCGGCACTACGCGGTCACAGCCACGCACCACAGAGTATGAGTAGTGGTAGTAACCACCGCCATTAGCACAGGAACCCATGGACACCACCCAACGTGGCTCAGCCATCTGGTCGTATACCTTGCGTAGCGCAGGTGCCATTTTATTACACAAAGTACCGGCAACAATCATCACATCGGACTGACGCGGACTGGGACGGAAAATAATCCCGAATTGGTCCATATCATAACGTGCCGCACCAGCGTGCATCATCTCTACCGCACAACAGGCCAAACCGAAGGTCATCGGCCACATCGAACCCGTCTGGTACCAGTTCATCACCGCATCCACGGAGGTAACCAGAAAGCCCTTTTCTTTTAATTGAGTTTGTTCAGACATTTATCTACCCTTTTCTGAAAATTAATCCCAATCTAGCGCACCCTTTTTCCACTCGTAGATAAAGCCAACCGTAAGAATGACTAAAAACACGACCACTGTGGAGAAACCGACTAAGCCAACTTGCTGATTGGCAACCGCCCATGGGAATAAAAAGGCAATCTCTAAGTCGAATAAAATAAATAGAATGGCGACTAAGTAGTAACGAACATCGAAACGCATGCGCGAATCCTCAAATGCCTCGAAACCACACTCGTACTGGGACAGCTTCTCATCATACGGGTTTCTCGGGCCCAACACGACCCCCAGCAATAACAATACAACCCCAAGGCCGCCTGCCACTAGGACAAACAAAAGCACCGGAAAATACTCTGCTACATTCATGAAACACCTTTAAAGAAAGCTTATGAACTTTTTAAACTGTCTATCGCTACAATTAATTAATAAAATTGTAATTAAATAAACCTTTCTATTGTAGCATTTTTTCACACATTGAGCGTTGCGCATATACTATAAAAGTAGGAGGAAATTCAATCTAGACTGTGGAGACAATAGATGCATGCTACTAGGTGCATTAACAGACTATTACAAGTAGCTGAAAAACAAAAATCAATCAATTGAAACTTGAAACTACCGAAACTGGCAAAAAGGAGACTTTTAAGAGCTGCACCAAGCTGCTGCAAAAACGCTATATTGAACCATCCCTTACCACTAACTCGCCAGCCACCATCACGTACTCGGTCTGACCCCGCCCTTGGCCAGCAGCACTTTGCCATTCGAATTATCTTCCCCTTCATTCCCCTTAGGCAGGGCGATTCAGCTTGACCAGCCTAGCTAGGCAGACACAAAAAAAGCTGCGAATTAAAACCGCAGCTTTTTAATCGAGGAGGCCACTCACTTTTTAGCCTCGTCTTTTTCCAAACGTTTGTCTAGCTTTTTATTTGCTTCTTTAAAATCTTCATACCTGTCTTTACAGGTCTGGGTGAACTGCTCTAAATCACCCTCCATGGATTCAAAGGATGCTCTCAACTCCTCAGCTGCTTTTACAGCGGCGTCTTTTGCTTCGGGGAATCGATGCAAGCGATCCTCAAGCGCTTGGAAATAGTCTAAACACTCTTTAGGTAAATCATCACGGGGAATAGCACTTAAGGGACTGTCATCACCCATCGCCTGCTCCACCGCCCCTGGCAGCTCTTCCTCAGTATCATCCCGAGACATCTTATCAACCACCTCAGCTGAAGATGCTTCATTGCTGTCAGCCTCTTTAGGTTGAGGCTTATCGGGCGAGCCTGCACCAGCATAACCCGTGCTCGCTGGACTACCAAGCGAGTTGGCTTCTTCAACGTAAGTGTCATTCGTATCAGTATTGCCGTGAGCTATTAAGGCAAACGAAGCGAATAATGTTGCTACTAATATTTTTACTTTCATCACACCACCTCTATTGTGAATGGTTAAAAAACTAAGCTAATAAACAATTAAGGGATATTAGTTAGTCGTGATTCAAACACTTCTAAAGCTATTTAAACCACATTTTGCAAACTCAGCTATCTCTGCCTCACTTGCGCTTCCTTTTTTTGCTTCACCAATATGACTAATAAAAGCAAAAGAAGTCAGTCAAGTGTAACCATCGCTTGTGATGAACGCTATTACCAATCTATGTTAGATGCGACATATTATTACGAGAAGGAGATCAGTCTAACCATGTTTAGCTGGGATTTTTGCAGGCGGTCATGCTATTACTTGTTGACCATGATGACAACTTTAGGTCAGGCGAACTTTGCGGCTTTCTTAAGCACAAATGCAAAAAGCCACTCCGAAGAGTGGCTTTTTTATCTATTTATTCTACATGGTCAAGCCATGCGAACAATTAGAAGCGGTGCTGTAAACCAATAACTGCTTGAGTAGCATTGGTTTTAGTTTTACCGCTGAAGTTATCACGACGCTCTTTACCTTCAGCCCAACCGTAAGAGGCTACACCGTATACAGAAGTGCGCTTAGATAAGCTGTGACGGTAACCTAAAGCAAAGTTGTGAGATTTAACTTTTACATCAGGGTTAACATCTTTGTTCTTAACAGTGTTACCGGCGTAAGAGAACATTACTTTACCAGCATCACCCACAGGCGCAGATAAACCACCTAACCATGAGTGCTGACGTAAACCTTCACCATTAAAGGCACCCGCACCAAAGCCTGGAGTAGCCTCCAAACCAATTGTTTCAACAGCATGATCAGCTAAGGCACCCACACCACCGATAGCACCATCAACTTGACCGCCGTACATTAAATGCAATTTTACTACGTCAAAGTCGTAAGTACCACCAACGTTCCATGCTTTAGTTTTAGCGTCTGAAGTAGTCTCACCGTTTAATTTAGACTTCAAATTGATGTAATCAAATGAGGCACCTAAGTAGATAGGACCTGAAGTAAAACCTAAACCAGTAGTCACACCGAATAGACGGTCACTTGTTTTAGTGTCACCACCAAAGCGCTCACCGCTAGTTTTTACACGGTTATCATCATGCACTACACCCACACCAAACTGGAAGCCGCTAAAGTTAGGAGAAACGTACTTAATTGCACGATCGTAGCGAGTAGAAAGTGAGTCACCAAACACATTAGTCGCAGAAGCTAAACCACCACCAGTACCGAATGGATCAACTGGCGCTACAAAGGTATCAGCAGCGTTGTATTGACGACCGATAGTGAAAGTACCCCAGCTATCGCCAGTTAAACCAACATAAGCCTGACGACCAAATAAGCGATTTTCTTTAGTTTTTAAGGTACCGTATACAGGTTTACCATCAGCATCAACATCTACCACAACCTTATGAGACACTGATTTAGCCTGCGAGGCAGAGCCATCACCTAAATCAAAACCACTTTCTAAAACGAAGATAGCAGACGTACCGTTACCTAAGTCCTCTTTACCTTTTAGGCCCCAACGGTTACCGTTCATAACACCACTACGTACGCCGAAGTTACGAGTTGATACCTTACCATTCGTGTAATCACCGCGGTACTTAGTTTCAATGTTTTGATAACCGTAACCAGCGTCAACTAAACCGTATAAAGTGACAGATGATTCTGCGTGAGCAACACCGGCGAAACCGGTAACAAGAGCTGCAGCTAGCAAAGTCTTTTTCATTTGTTAAATCTCCGTAGATTTGAGTAATTAGAACAGTATTCGCAACATCCACTTGTTTGAATGACTGCCCTCTAAATATTCCACAAAGGGAAGATGTGTTTATTGCACCAAATTTTGAGTGTTTTGACTACTCTTAAACTCAAAATTCTCTTTTTTTTGTTGTTTTAGTCATGCTTCTGTTGCCATGAGGCAACAAAAAAGAACTAAAACAACAACCCTAGGTCTTGCTGCTTGTTGGTATTCTTAAGAAAATACTTTAAGTTAGAACCCCAACTACTTCATACAAACAAAACCAAACAACAACTTCAGTTTACCTGTTTTTAGCGATAAAACAACGTTTATGTTGTATAAGCGATACGTTTTTGCTGTATTCTGTTATTTTTACACAACAAAAACACCTTAAATCTCACTTTTACGTAGCTTGTACGCAACAAGTCAAGCCAATGCAGTGTGAGACTTTTGCATAAAAACGGTTAAATAGCGCT
>NZ_KV792854.1:0-3115 GCF_001808335.1 Oligella sp. HMSC05A10
AAGAATAACCATTTGATGAGCGGCACAACGTTAACTCAAGTAAAGAGCTGGGTGTTGCGGAGTAAAAGGCGCAGCATCTAGAGTGACTATAGCTTATTAAGTTATAGGATCAAGTGACTAAGTGCACATGGTGGATGCCTTGGCGATCACAGGCGATGAAGGACGCGATAGCCTGCGAAAAGCTACGGGGAGTTGGCAAATAAGCATTGATCCGTAGATATCCGAATGGGGAAACCCACTGACGTAAGTCAGTATCGTATCGTGAATTCATAGCGATACGAGGCGAACCGAGCGAACTGAAACATCTAAGTAGCTCGAGGAAAAGAAATCAACCGAGATTCCGGCAGTAGTGGCGAGCGACCCCGGAGTAGCCTAGACGAGATAGTCTAATGTATAGTCGAACAGCGTGGAAAAGCTGGCCGTAGTAGGTGATAGCCCTGTAGACGAAATACGTTAGGTGGTACTAAGCGTCAGACAAGTAGAGCGGGACACGTGAAATCCTGTTTGAAGATGGGGGGACCATCCTCCAAGGCTAAATACTCGTGATCGACCGATAGTGAACCAGTACCGTGAGGGAAAGGCGAAAAGAACCCCGGGAGGGGAGTGAAATAGAACCTGAAACCGTGTGCATACAAACAGTAGGAGCCCCCTTTAAGGGCTTTCGGTGTGGCGGCACGCCACATCAAAAGCGATTTTAAGTAGTGAACTAGCTACGTGTAACGTAGTGAGCTAGCTACGAGAGAGTCTTTAAAGGGGGTGACTGCGTACCTTTTGTATAATGGGTCAGCGACTTACATTCAGTGGCGAGCTTAACTGATTAAGGCAGGCGTAGCGAAAGCGAGTTCGAATAGAGCGCATAGTCGCTGGATGTAGACCCGAAACCGGATGATCTATCCATGGCCAGGTTGAAGGTGCGGTAACACGCACTGGAGGACCGAACCCACTAATGTTGAAAAATTAGGGGATGAGCTGTGGATAGGAGTGAAAGGCTAAACAAATCCGGAAATAGCTGGTTCTCTCCGAAAACTATTTAGGTAGTGCCTCACGTATGGCTGTTGGGGGTAGAGCACTGTTATGGCTAGGGGGTCATAGCGACTTACCAACCCATGGCAAACTCCGAATACCGACAAGTCGAGCGTGGGAGTCAGACAGCGGGTGCTAACGTCCGTTGTCGAGAGGGAAACAACCCAGACCGCCAGCTAAGGTCCCTAAAATTGGCTAAGTGGGAAACGAAGTGGGAAGGCATAGACAGTCAGGAGGTTGGCTTAGAAGCAGCCACCCTTTAAAGATAGCGTAATAGCTCACTGATCGAGTCGTCCTGCGCGGAAGATGTACCGGGGCTAAGCCGGTTACCGAAGCTGCGGGCGTGATTTAATCACGTGGTAGGAGAGCGTTCTGTAGGCCTGAGAAGGTGAGTCGAGAGGCTTGCTGGAGGTATCAGAAGTGAGAATGCTGACATGAGTAGCGATAAAGGGGGTGAAAGTCCCCCTCGCCGTAAGTCCAAGGTTTCCTGCGCAACGTTCATCGGCGCAGGGTGAGTCGGCCCCTAAGGTGAGGCAGAGATGCGTAGCTGATGGGAAGCTGGTTAATATTCCAGCACCGTGTTCAAATGCGATGGGGTGACGGATTGCGAAATGCGAGCGGGCGGTTGGAAGAGCCCGTGACTGGTACTAAGAAGGTGGTTAGGCAAATCCGGCCACGTAATTCAAGGTATTGGTGCGAAGGAGCTACGGCTCTGAAGTTGTAGGCAGTGGTCCCGGGAAAAACCTCTAAGCTTCAGTTTGAACATGACCGTACCGCAAACCGACACAGGTGGACGGGATGAATATTCTAAGGCGCTTGAGAGAACTCAGGAGAAGGAACTCGGCAAATTGATACCGTAACTTCGGGAGAAGGTATGCCCTGGTAGCGTGTTAAAGCGTGAAGGGGCCGCAGTGAATCGGTGGCTGCGACTGTTTATTAAAAACACAGCACTCTGCAAACACGAAAGTGGACGTATAGGGTGTGACGCCTGCCCGGTGCTGGAAGGTTAAGTGATGGGGTGCAAGCTCTTGATCGAAGCCCCAGTAAACGGCGGCCGTAACTATAACGGTCCTAAGGTAGCGAAATTCCTTGTCGGGTAAGTTCCGACCTGCACGAATGGCGTAACGATGGCCACACTGTCTCCTCCTGAGACTCAGCGAAGTTGACATGGTTGTGACGATGCAATCTCCCCGCGGCTAGACGGGAAGACCCCATGAACCTTTACTATAGCTTCACATTGGATTGTTAACCGGCCTGTGTAGGATAGGTGGGAGGCGCTGAAGGCGGGACGCTAGTTTCGCTGGAGCCGTCCTTGAAATACCACCCTGGTTTGTTGATGGTTCTAACCTTGGCCCGTGATCCGGGTTGGGGACAGTGTGTGGTGGGTAGTTTGACTGGGGCGGTCTCCTCCTAAACGGTAACGGAGGAGTTCGAAGGTACGCTAGGTACGGTCGGAAATCGTGCTGATAGTGCATTGGCAAAAGCGTGCTTGACTGTGAGACTGACACGTCGAACAGGTGCGAAAGCAGGACAAAGTGATCCGGTGGTTCTGAATGGAAGGGCCATCGCTCAACGGATAAAAGGTACTCTGGGGATAACAGGCTGATACCGCCCAAGAGTTCATATCGACGGCGGTGTTTGGCACCTCGATGTCGACTCATCTCATCCTGGGGCTGTAGCCGGTCCCAAGGGTATGGCTGTTCGCCATTTAAAGAGGTACGTGAGTTGGGTTTAAAACGTCGTGAGACAGTTTGGTCCCTATCTGCCGTGGGCGTTGGATACTTGACGGAGGCTGCTCCTAGTACGAGAGGACCGGAGTGGACGTACCGCTGGTGTGCGGGTTGTCATGCCAATGGCATTGCCCGGTAGCTATGTACGGAAGAGATAACCGCTGAAGGCATCTAAGCGGGAAACTCGTCTGAAGATAAGGTATCCCGGAGGCTAGACCTCCCTGAAGGGTCGTTCGAGACCAGGACGTTGATAGGCTGGGTGTGGAAGTGCAGCAATGCATGTAGCTAACCAGTACTAATTGCCCGTGCGGCTTGATCCTATAACTCAGTAAGTTAGAAGACAAGTGCCGCTAAATAAAAAA
>NZ_KV792855.1:0-16698 GCF_001808335.1 Oligella sp. HMSC05A10
GAAGTTTGAGGGGTTATTGCAAAGGTCTCAATTTATCTCACTGGGTCGGCTGCCGTCTTCACCCGTGTAATTGGGACGACTTTATCGACATAAATGCCGGGGGTGATAATGCTTTCCGGATCCATCTCACCGAGCGCCTTGACTTCAAATACAGTGGCAATGGTTTGCTTTGCAGCAGTCGCCATGACTGGTGCGAAATTACGAGCGGCCATGCGGTAATTAAGATTACCCCAGCGGTCACCAGATTCGGCCTTAATCAGCGCCACATCGCCGTAGAGCGGCGTTTCATAAACATACCAACGACCATCAATAAGGCGAGTTTCTTTGCCTTTGGCCAATTCAGTACCGTAGCCAGTGGGACAGAAAAAACCACCAATACCAGCGCCTGCAGCTCGTAAACGCTCCGCCAGTGTGCCTTGCGGCACCAGTTCTAACTCGATCTGGCCACGGCGGTATAAGTCATTAAAGATATGGGAGTTTGCTTGGCGCGGGTAACTGCATATGATTTTGCGGACCCGACCCGTTGTTAAAAGGGCCGCTAAACCGCGATCGCTATTACCTGCGTTATTACACACCACGGTTAAGTCGGTAGCACCTTGGGCTATTAAACCTTCAACTAATTCGTCCGGAAAACCAGCGCTGCCAAAGCCACTGATTAAAATGGTGGCACCGTCAGCAATATCCTTTAAGGCTAAGGCGATGCTGTCGACGATTTTATTAAGCAATTAGGGCCCCCAGGGGATTTAAAAACAAAGGTAGCCACCATTTTATAATAAAACGCTAAATGAGCTAAGCTAGGCTTAATAAGGCATTGCTTTTTAGTGATAAGACCTCATTAAAGGCTTTGATTTGCTCATCGATACGGTGAAGCGAAGGACTGATCGACTCCTTTAAGTCCTCAGTGACTTGAGTAAGCAACGCTTTTAGACTTTGCTCAATGGCTAAATAAAATGATTCATAATGCGCTAGGCTAAGCTGCTGCTTCAATGCTAGCTCAATGGCGTTGGAGGGTGTGCTTAAGCTTGGCTCATAGTGCCTAAGCTCTTGACTGATGGCTTGCTTGAGCGAATTAGTTATCAGCGCATTAAATTCAGCAAAAAATGCCTCTGTACGCTCATTTTCTGCGGTATCCAGGTGTTTATCCATCATGTTCGCTAAGTTGGCAAGCGTCTGCTGCCATACATGGTTCTTAATGCGATGAATGGCATGATCGAGTGACTTGAACTCATTACTAAGCTGCTGCTCAAGCTCAGATAGTGAAGTCTGTAAATGCTTCACATCCCGCAGCACAACTTCCTCAAGAAAATGGATAAAAACCTGCAGTGATTTAGTCTCTTTATAATTAACCACCGGCGCTGATAAATCTAATAGTGCTTGATATAAGCGATAAAAACCGGCTTCAGCCAGCGCCTGCTCAGTTAAGCCGTGACTGCGAGCACTATACACAGAAATAGAGATGGGCGCTTGCAATACCTGTGGGTCTAAGTCTAATGCACGTAGTTTTTCTTGAGCGCGTTGCAACACATCGTTTTCTTGTAAAGCACGATTTTCTGGGCTTTTGTTGCATAGTATTTTTTGTATATCATTGTCCACGATGAGCTCATCCAGAAAATCACTACGAGTGATCACTGGCAATAAGGGCTTATGGCGACGCAGTTCTTGTGCTAATTCTTGTAGTTCTTGCACTTGACCCGGTGAGGTAGAGTTACTTAACCATAAAATGCCATCGGCGCTTTCTAAAAATCGTTGTGTTAATAAGGCGTTTTCAGTGGTGATGGAATGCAGTCCCGGTGTATCTATCAGGACTAAACGCTCATCTAGAATGACGCCTTGAATGTGTGCCGTCGTTTCTGTATTGCCCTCCTGAAAAGGCCTATCGTGATAGCTAAGTACCCCATCTTCGAGGGTAAAACTCTGCACCGCTTTTTGATGAAACGTAAAACGTTCGGCAATAAAATTACAAAACGAGCTTTTACCGGCATTAAATTTACCGAAGACCAAAAACATGATTTTGTCGCTAAATTGCGCTGCTAAATCCATGGCGGGTTTGAGTGCTTGCTTCGCTGCCTCCCATGCTGGGATATATTGTTTAGCGTTTTGAGTGTAGTGTTGTAAGCCTACGAACAGGGGGTGTTGAGGCTGCAGTCCGACAGTCTTAAACTCGCTAGCTAGTAAAAAATTTTCCAATTCATTTAAGCGAGTGGTGAGTTGTTGCTGTTGCTTGCTAAGGTCCTGTACCCCGAATTTAAACGCTTCTAAGCCCTGAATAAAGTCCTGCTCTTGTCTAACACTCATTTTTCTACCTTCACTAAGCATGGTTAAACGGCTTGTTGCCATTCAGCAAGCATGGTTTGTGCTGTTTCAATTTGCCTGAGCACAGTGGCAGCATCGTCAATCGCTGCCAATGCCATTAAGCGAGTATTGGATTTATCAAAATAGCGTTTGAAATCATTTAATAAGCGCTCACGGCCAGCCGCTTCACCAAAGAGCTTACGCAGTTGAGCGCGGTACTTAACCGACACACCCATCACGGCAACCATCACCGTATTTAAACTGGCTGCACCGACTTTTTGATCGTCGTTGAGGCTTTGCATGCCGTATTTAGTCAGTACGCTGCGGATTAATAAGCAAGCACGTGAATAGGCAATTTGGATACGTGAACGATCTAATTTGCCAGCCGACATTTTAAACACATCATCAATCGAACCGGGGTCTAAGGAATGATCGACGTCGGGCTCTTGCATAATGTCATGCAATAACTCAGCGCCTTGCTCCAACGCTATTTTCAAATCCTTGATAAAACTTTCCTCGGTCTCGCTAGCGGCACAGCGTAACTGAGCTAATGCCTTTGTTTGTGCTTGTTGTTTTTCATTAAGCTCTTGCGCTAACTGAGTGAAATAGCTTGTTTGCTCAAAAACACGTGCGGTCTTAACTCGTGTGAGTGCCTCTTGAAGCTGCTGTTGTAATTCGGGAATACCACTTTTTTCTATAAAAATGGGGAGATTATTCTCAATGCCCCGACGATATCTAACGGAGGAAACCGGGAAAATCGCTTTATCACCTAGTTGTAAAGCCAAAGTATGAAGAATGTTGTTTAAGCTTTCATCATTTTCTAATTGATCGCTTTGGCTCAAGACATAAATCGTTTGTCTGTGGGTTTGCTCTTCATCTTGTCGTAGTGCTTTACTCAAATTGAGCTCAGCAGCGTCTAACTCACCCTCTTTGGCAGCGTGGACAAATAAACGGATATCGGACTTTAGCCACAGTGCTTCAGCTGCGTGTTGATCGTCTATTTCATTGACATCCGCATCCAATCCGGGGGCGTCTATCCAACGCACGGCATCCTGATCTACTTGATGTAAGGCTACAGTCTTTCTTTTATCGGCAACAGCAAATACATTATCACCAATTAACTCATTTAATAAACGGCTTTTACCATGATTGTATTTACCTAACACGGTAATCACGGGAAGCGCATTAGGCTCAGCAAGCACTGCCAGACGTTTTAGCGTAATCTCATGATGCGGTAGCACGCTTATAATGGCTGCTTGTTTAGTTTGTATGTCCTTATGAGTCATTTTTCGTTTTCCCTTTTTTAATATTTGAAATCCCATAGGCCGCCATCCCTATCATAATGCCCCAAAACGCTGATCCTAATCCGGCGATACTAATATTGGAGGCGGTTACTAAAAACGTAATCACAGCAGGCTCGATAGAATCGCTATTAGCGCTCAGTAAGCGTATATTGGCCACGATGGCACTGATTAATGCTAAACCGGCTAAGGTAGCGACAACTTCTGAGGGAATTGCGTTAAAGAGTAAAACAATGGTGCCGGCAAAGGTGCCGCCGATTAAATAGAAAACACCATTAGCAATACCGGCAACATAGCGTTTCTTAGGATCAGGATGACTTTCTTTACCGGTACAAATGGCCGCTGTGATGGCAGCCAGAACAATAGAAATACCACCAAAAAACGCTGTAAAAATAGAGATAAAACTGGTACCACCAACAATCGCACGTGAGGGCTGTTGATAACCATCTAAACGTAAAATCACCAGTCCAGGTAAAAATTGCCCCGTTAAACTGACCACCACCAGTGGAATACTAAAGCTGAAAAACACGGACAGACTGAACTCGGGAAAAGTAAATATCGGCTGCGCCAGTGCGATTTTGACATCGCTCAGTGAGGCAAGATCTAAGAAAACAACGCAAGCAAAACCGGTAATAGCTACCAGAACCACTGTAAAGGTCGGAATAAAACGGCGGGCCAGTAGATAGACTGCGACCATCGCCATGACCACGCCGGGTAATTCACTGGCGGCGAGAAAGGCTTGGATGCCGAATTGAAATAGAATCCCTGCAATCATCGCTGCGGCTATGCCTTGGGGGACGAACTTGACGATGCGTTCAAAGTAGCCACTTAAGGCAATGATGGTGGTGATAATCGCTGCGGTTAAATAGGCACCCACCACCTCAGGCATGGTGATGGCGGGGAATAAATGTAATAAGAGGGCGGATCCTGGTGCTGACCATGCAGTAATGATCGGTGCTTTTAAAAGCACACTAAGAATAATACCGCTAAGACCAGCACCGATAGAAATAGCCCAGATCCATGAGCTTAACATCTCATCCGAAATGCCACCTACGTGGGCGGCTTGAATAAAGATGACCATTGGGCCGCTGTAGGAAATCAGTACAGCCAAAAAGCCAGTCATCCAAGCAGTAAGAGACCAATCGCGTAACATAAACAGCCTTTATAGATGAAGTTAAGCCCAGGTTTTGAGCGGCTTTAGCTATTAAATTGCGGAAGGATGTTTAGCTAAAGGCGTAACCTTAATTTTCATCAAGGGAAAGAGCGGTAGTTTACTCAAAATATCATGGAGCTCGTCATTGCTTTCTACATCAAATACGCTGTAGTTAGCGTACTCACCGGTGATGCGCCATAAATGTACCCATTTACCTGCGCGCTGTAGCTCCTGTGAGTAGGCTTTTTCGTCAGCAATGATTTTCTGTGCTTCTTCTTTAGGTAAATCACGCGGAATACGAACAATCATATGAACTAGATATAGCATAATACGTACCTTTAATTAGTTTATGGTTAAATTATTTAATTGAGTCTATAAAATGACTTAGTGCCTGATTAAATTTTTCCGTAGCTTCCACATTTGAGATATGGGAGGCAGGTAGCACCACCAAGTTGGCGTTGGCGATTTCGGCTTTCATCGCCTCTGCATCAAGCACCGTTGTCACTGGGTCAAATTCACCAGCGACAATCAGTGTTGGCAGTTGAATCTTTGTTAATTCGGCGCGTAAATCGGATTGCCCCAATGCATCGCAACACGCCGCATAGCCCTCAGCGTCTAAGGCTGCAAATTGCGCTTGCATGGTTTCTACGGTCTGCACTTGTTGCTGGATAAAATCAGGAGTAAACCAGCGTTGCGGGGCGCTCTCAGCTAATTCCTGGATCGCCGCTTGACCCTGCTGACGCAAGGCATCCGCACGCGCTTTCCATGCGTCTTGGGTGCCGATCTTAGCCGCACTATTACAGACCACAATGCCTTTTAAGCGTGCCGGTGCATCCAGAGCGAGTTGTAAGGCCGTATGTCCACCCATGGATACACCGCAAAAAACAGCCTGTTCAATCTTGAGGGCATCAAGTATCGCAATCACATCAGCCGCTAATTGTTTAAAACGGTAAGGACCTTTGGTGATCGGGCTGCCGCCGTGACCGCGCGTATCATAACGAATCAGGCGATAGCTGTTGGCTAAAGCCGCTACTTGCGGCGCCCACATCTCTAAGGTAGTGCCTAATGAGTTACTTAATACCAGCGCCGGTGCATCTTCAGGACCGTCAATTGCCACTCGGAAGGAACCGGCAGCAGTATCTAATTGAAAAATGTTAGATGTCATGGAGCTACCTTTATACACGTTCAATAATGAGTGCAATTCCCTGACCCACGCCGATACACATTGTGCATAGCGCATAGCGACCTTGAGTTTGCTGTAGTTGATTAATTGCGGTGGCAACAAGGCGTGCACCGCTAGCGCCGAGTGGGTGACCAATGGCAATTGCGCCACCATTAGGATTAACACGTGGATCATCGTCCTGTAGACCTAATTCACGCATAACCGCTAAACCCTGAGCAGCAAAGGCCTCATTTAATTCGATCACATCCATTTGCTCAAGGCTTAGACCGGCTAATTCTAAGGCTTTGCGTGAGGCCGGTACCGGACCAATACCCATAATGCGTGGCGCAACACCGGCAGTTGCCATGGCTACGACACGTGCTTTAGGAGTTAAGGCAAAACGCTCCACCATGCTCTGATTAGCCAGTAAGGCAACGGCAGCACCATCGTTAACACCGCTGGCATTTCCAGCAGTCACTGTACCGTCGGGGCGGACAATGGCTTTTAATTTAGCCAGCGCTTCTAATGAGGTTTGGCGCGGATGTTCATCGGTATCAAAGACGATGGGATCGGCGCGGCGCTGTGGCACTTGAATGGCAACGAGCTCATGTTTGAAAAAGCCGTTTTGATGGGCGGCAGCGTATTTTTCTTGACTAGCTAAGGCAAAGCGATCTTGATCTTCGCGGCTGATATTAAAATCATCCGCCACATTTTCTGCCGTCTCGGGCATGGAGTCAACACCATACATCTGACGCATCAGCGGATTAATAAAGCGCCAACCGATGGTGGTGTCTTCAATGCTGTTATGACGGCTGAACGCCTGTTCTGCTTTAGGCACTACGAAGGGTGCACGGCTCATGCTCTCGACACCACCGGTGATCATTAATTGAGTCTCGCCGGATTTAATTGCCCGTGCGGCGCTACCAATGGCATCCAAACCGGAACCACAAAGGCGGTTAATGGTTGAGCCAGGTACCTCAATCGATAAACCGGCTAATAAGGACGCCATACGCGCTACGTTACGGTTATCTTCACCCGCTTGGTTAGCACAACCCAAAATTACATCATCAATCAATGTACTATCAACGCTTGGATTTCGATCCATCAAGTGTTTAATGACTTGAGCTGCCAGATCATCGGGTCGCACGCTAGACAAGGTGCCACCAAAGCGCGCAAAGGGCGTGCGAATAGCATCGCAAATAAAAACTGATTCACTCATAATTTTTCCTACAATATCTGCGTCAATCACTTAGGCAGTTGCCATTTTTAAAGGCAAACCAGTCAGTCGGCTCAACTCGTCGAGACTAAGTCCCGGCACCATATCAATCACCTCAAAGCCCTCTGGGGTGCAAGCGAAAGTGGCCAAATCGGTGTAGACGCGTTTAACGCATTCAATACCGGTCACAGGGTAGCTAAGTTCATTGACTAATTTACTTTCGCCGTTGCGGGTTAATAAGCTCATCATGACCCACGTTTCTTTAGCTCCAATGGCTAAGTCCATGGCGCCACCCACGGCTGGGATGGCACCTTCCTCACCGGTGCTCCAGTTGGCTAAATCACCCTTGGCGGACACCTGGAAAGCGCCAAGTACGCAAATATCTAAATGGCCGCCACGCATCATGGCAAAACTATCAGCATGATGAAAAAAGGCGCCACCGGGCAAGAGTGTTACGGGCTGTTTACCCGCATTGATTAGGTCATAATCTTCCTCTCCCTTTGCCGGGGCAGGACCCATCCCTAAGATACCGTTTTCACTATGTAGAATGACCTCAATGCCTGCGGGTAAGTGGTTGGCAACCATCGTCGGCATGCCGATACCAAGGTTTACATAGGCACCGTTATGAATGTCTTGAGCTACACGAGCCGCCAATTCGTCGCGGCTACGAGCTTGATAGGAGGATGTCATGTGTATTCCTTAATAATGAGTATTAGTTATTTAAAACCACCGGCTTGTGTGGCTACCCGAGGTACTTTAACGACTTTTTTGACGTGAATACCGGGGGTAATAATGCACTCCGGATTCATTTCACCGAGTTCTTTTAACTCATACACGGTCGCAATTGTCTGTTTGGCAGCCGTAGCCATCACTGGTCCAAAATTGCGGGCCGCCATACGGTAGCTTAAATTGCCCCAGCGATCACCAGCTTCAGCTTTGATCAGAGCCACATCACCATGAATCGGGGTTTCATACACATGCCAACGACCGTCAATCAGGCGCGTTTCTTTGCCTTTGGCTAATTCGGTGCCGTAGCCAGTGGGACAGAAAAAGCCGCCAATACCGGCGCCAGCAGCGCGTAAGCGCTCGGCTAAGTTACCTTGAGGGACTAATTCTAATTCGATTTTGCCACTGCGGTATAGCTCATCAAAGACATAGGAGTCAGCTTGACGTGGGAAACTACAAATGATTTTGCGCACACGCCCCGCTTTTAAAAGTGCCGCTAAGCCGTGATCGCCGTTACCGGCGTTGTTATTTACCACGGTTAGGTTTTTGGCGCCTTGTTCAATTAAGCCGTCAATCAGTGCATCGGGAATACCGGAGGTGCCGAAACCGCCAATCAACACGGTAGAACCGTCTTGTATATCTTTTAAGGCCTCAGCCACGCTATCTACGATTTTATTAATCAATTTAAAACTCCTAAGAGGTAGTAACAGACGTCATGGTAGTAGCAGTAGACGTCATCGTTTGATGTTGACGCTTAGAAGCGAGAATTAGTAATAGAATTGCCAGGGTCGCAATCACGCCGGGTATAGCAAAGGCAAAAAAGTTCATTTTGAGCGGTAAAGCCATTGCCATGAGCGTGCCGCCGAGAAAGGGTCCAGCGATCGCACCCGTGCGACCAATCCCTGAAGCCCAACCTAAGCCCGTAGAGCGCATGGACAAGGGGTAGAATTGTGCGGTATTGGCGTAGAGTAAGATTTGCGTACCGATCGTGGTGGCACCAGCAATCACAATCAGAGTATAAAGTACGAACATCGGACTATTAAAGCCAAGTAAGCTAATCGAAATTGCAGATGCAACAAAGAACCATGCCATCACACGTGGTAAACCGAAGCGGTCACCTAACCAGCCACCTATGATCGCACCGAACATACCGCCAAAGTTTAGCGCTAACAAGAAAGACAAGCTGGAACCTAAACTAAAGCCTGCATTTGCCATCAGTTTTGGTAACCAAGAACCTAGCGCATAGACCATTAATAGGCAGCAGAAAAAGGCTAGCCAAATCATTAAGGTACCGATCACACGGCCTTCTTTGAATAAGTCTAACACCGGCACCGAAGCGGACTTAACAGGTGTTTTAATTAATTCATCTTGAGCCGTTAGTTGAAAGCTAGGATTAAGCTGAGCGAGCATTGCACGCGCTTCCTGGTCCTTATCTTGGCGGAGCAAGAAACCAATAGACTCAGGCAATTTCCAGATTAAAAGTGGTACTAGCAGTAAGGGAATAGCGGCAACAAAGAACATGTATTCCCAGCCAAAACGTGGCAGCACATAAATACCAACGCCAGCCGCTAATACCCCACCCAGTGAATAACCACTGAACATTAATGCGACTAAGGTACCACGAGCGCGGCGCGGTGCATATTCATTCATTAAGGCAACCGCATTGGGCATCAGACCACCGCAGCCTAAACCGGCCAAGAAACGAAAGATACCGAACTGGGTCGCATTGGTAGCAAAGCCATTTAACAGCGTGGCTAAGCTAAATAATACAAAACAAATAATGACGCCCTTTTTACGACCGATACGATCAGCCAGGGGACCGAAAATAAAGGCCCCGAACATCATGCCAAAGAGGGCATAACTGCCTAGCGTACCAGCTTGTACTGGGGTGAGGCCCCATTCGTCCATGAGCACTGGCAGGACGACCCCATAAATGAATAAATCATAACCATCAAAAATCAGTAATAATGAACAGAGAAAAATGACGCTGAAGTGAAAGCGATTTAATTTTGCACGATCAATCACGTCGTTAATATCTATTTTTTGCATAATTAGCTCCTCGCTATGGTGAAAAATGCCTGCGGTGATTAGGCGTTTTAGCCTTGGTCTCCTCCACCTACAGGTAAAACAGTACCGGTTATATAAGATGCCTCATCAGAAGCTAAAAATAAGATGGCCGCTGCTTGTTCATCAAGCGTGCCGTAGCGCTTCATCAAGGAGCTATCCAAGGTTTGATCCACAATTTCCTGATACCAGCGTTGCTCTTCCTCACTTGGGGTTTCAGTATTACGTGGAATTTTGCGTTGAGGTGCGTCTGTACCACCGGGGGCGACCGCATTGACGCGTATGCCGCGCTCTGCGGTTTCAAATGCTAAGCAAGCAGTGAGTGCATTAACACCGCCTTTAGCAGCACCATAAGGAACACGATTAACGCTGCGGGTAGCGATAGAAGAAATATTGACGATGGCGCCTTGCCCTTGTGCTAACATGCTAGGCAAGACCGCACGACAACACCAGAGGGTAGGGAACAGTGAGCGTTGTACCTCTTTTTCAATTTGAGCAGGCTCATAGTGTTCAAATGGTCTGGTCCAAATGGTCCCGCCCACATTATTGATTAACACATCAATCCGACCGAAATGTTCTAACGCTGTATTAGCGGCTGCTTCAGCCCCTTGATATTGTTCTAGATCAGCGGTTAAGGTGATAACCTTATCTTGCTTTAGTTCATGCACCAACTCAGAGCGATCAACTAGCACCAGTGTTGCACCTTCGTCGATTAATCGCTCTGCGACACGACGACCAATGCCTTGCGCTGCACCAGTAACCAGCACCACTTTATTATCAAAACGTAGTTTAGTCATTTTGTTCCTTTTTGAGCACGGCACGCCCTTAGTAGGACGCATGCGCTTAGGGCGTGCCATCAACGATGATTTAGAAAGCGGTTACACGCTGGGAATGAAGCGCTCGTAATAGAAATTACTCGGCGTCATATTGTTTGATTTCATATACTCATTGACCGCATCCACCATGGGTGGTGGTCCGCATAAGTACACATCGACCTCACCGTCATGCAGCATGGCTGGTGCCAAATGGTGAGTGACATAGCCTTTATGTGGGTGGCTTGAATTTTCATCAGCCACAATGGTGGTATAGCTGAAGTTTTCTAAACGCGCTTTATAAGCTTCCAAGCTGTCAACCAGGACTAGGTCTTCGTCACGGGTAACGGCATAGAGCATATGAATAGATTGCTTGCTACCCTGCTCAGCTAACACCTCGAGCATGGATAAGAAAGGTGCTAAACCAGTACCACCAGCTAAAAAAAGCAGCGGTCGAGTCACCGGGCGCAAGTAGAAAGTACCTAAAGGACCTGTAATATCAAGCTCAACCCCAGGCTGTGCGGTTGTTAGCCAGGTGCTCATGAGGCCCTTAGGAACTTGCTTAATTAAAAAGCCCATGGTTGCGCCAGGCGCACTGCTAAAGGAATAAGAGCGATGCTCGGCACTGCCAGGCACCACGATATTGACGTATTGACCTGGCAGAAAATTCGGCGCTTGCTCAGTTGCATCAATAAATAGCTCAAAAGCGGCATCATCGTAACGACGCACTTCTGTTACTGTGGCCTTGAAATTATCAGTACCTGTTTTGCACATGGTCGATGCAGCCGGCACCGCAATCACGCAGTCTGATTTAGGAATCATTTGACAGGTTAAAACCAAACCTTGCTCTGCTTCGTCCTCAGTTAGCGCCTCATCAATATAATCATCAATTAACTCATAGTCGCCGCTTTCAGCCTGGCACTTACACGTGCCACAGACCCCGTCGGAACAGTCCATCGGTAAGTTAATACGATGACGATATGCTGCATCCAGAACCTTTTCCTGGGCGCCACATTCAATGAATCGAGTGACACCATCTTCAAAGTTTAAAGCAATTCTGTAACTCATTATTTGCTCACTCGTAGATTAAATGTGATAGATATCAATCACTTGTCGGATGTAGTCATTTTTTAGGACGATTTTTTTCTTATTGATTTTTAACTCATCGCCATCTTTTACGATGGTGGCAAAAATCGTACCGAAATAGTGATCGGTTGTACGGTAGCGGAAACTCAAGGTATGGAAGTTATAACGAATATCAACCTCATTGTCGCGGCTGTCTATAATTTCAATGTTACTAATCATGTGAGTAGTACGCGGTTCCGGCGTTGATGCACTTGAACGCTCAGTTTGAATACGGAAAATGCGATCCTCAAGACCTCTACGATTCGGGTAGTAAATTAAAGATACTTCTGACTGCGGGTCTTTTGTTAACTCGTCATCATCGTTCCAGCACGGCATCCAATACTCTACATTGTCTGCATAGCATGTGAGCCAGTTTTCCCATTCTCTATCGTCAAGATAACGCGCTTCACGATATAAAAAACGTCGAATTGTAATGTAATCCATGGCAATGTCTCCTTAGGCTACGTTATCTGAAGATTTAGCGTGTGCTAGTTGCTCTTTCTCTTTGGCTAAAGCATTTTGCATGGTGCTTAGCCAGAAGTCGTGTTGACAGACAAATAAGCCTTCATCCTCACTTCTTTCCCCGCTTAGCAAAGGATTAATGCCGAGCTTTTTGGCATTCGCATCAGGTCCTTTAATCCATAATGGTGCACCACGGCTTAGGTCATTCCAAGCAGCGCTAGAGGCGGCAGCATAGCCTTCCTGGCAGGCGCGGAACTCTTCTAGGTCATCGGCAGTACCCATGCCCGACACGTTAAAGAAGTCTTCATATTGACGTAAACGGATCGCACGGTTTTCAGCACTTTCATTCTTAGGTGCCCAACAATAAATCGTGACCTCTGTTTTATCAACGCTGATAGGGCGAGTCACACGAATTTGTGTAGAAAACTGATCCATTAAATACACGTTTGGATACAAGCCTAAGTTACGTGTTTGCTTAATAATTAGATCGGCTTTTTCTTCCCCTAAGCGCTCAACCAATTCATCACGATTCGAGTAGACAGGACGAACCTCAGGGTTTAAGGTATTCGTCCAAAGTAGGATATGCCCATTTTCAAAGCCATAGACACCATTGACGCTTTTACTCCAACCTTGAGCGTCAACCGCTTTGGTACCTTCCTCGTGGCGACGTCCCATGGTGGCGAGATAGTTCCAGTGAACACTGCTAACGTGATAGCCGTCGGCGCCATTTTCCATCTGGAGTTTCCAGTTTCCGTTATAGATGTAGCTAGAGTTACCACTTAAGATTTCGATACCTTCAGGCGCTTGTTCGACGATTTGGTCGATAATGACTTTGGTCTCACCTAGGTAGTCTGCCAATGGCATCACATCCGGGTTTAGGCTTGCAAATAAGAAGCCTTTATAGTTTTCAAAACGCGGCACCTTCGTTAGGTCGTGTGAACCGTTGGTGTTGAACTGAACGGGATATTCAGTCGTCTTTTCGTCTTTGACTTTCAGTAACTTACCTTTATTATTAAAGGTCCAGCCATGGAAAGGACAGGTAAAGCTACCGCGATTACCGCGCTTGCGTCGACAAAGTGTGGCACCACGGTGGGCACAGGCATTAATAAGCGCATTTAATTCATTGTCTTTACTACGTGTAATGACGATAGGTTGACGCCCGATATAAGTAGTGAAGTAATCATTGACCTCAGGAATTTGGCTTTCATGTGCAACATAAACCCAATTGCCCTCAAAAATATACTTCATTTCAAGTTCAAAGATATCTGGGTCTGTAAAAACATCACGACGGCAGCGGTAAATACCGGCTTCTTCGTCTACTTGCATGGCTGAGTTAAGTACTTGCTCAACCTCATAGATTTTTTCCATAACTCTTCCTTTTTCTGGTGAGTTGTTGCTAATTCGGAGCGTAGATTGCTCCAAATCAGCAACAGTAATTGTTTCTTATTGATTTAATGGATTAACCGACTAAACGTGGACGCTCAACGATTTGATTGTCTTCACCTTCGACTAAGGCAGTGAGGTGAATATCAAAGGTGATTTCAGCAAATGGTCCTTCAACGCCTTCTTCCTTGATGCGAGCAGGATCAGTGACCTCTGTTAATGGTGGAACTAAGCCTTCACGCGTAGCATAGGCAAAGTCATCATTCACTAAAGGATCGCCGTCGATATTGATTTGGGTGGTTAATTTACGATGATCGTCTGCTGTTACGAAGAAGTGAATATGCGCAGGACGGTTACCGTGGCGACCTAATTGATTCAGTAACTGCTGAGTAGGACCATCTGGTGGGCAGCCGTAACCTGAAGGCACAATACTGCGGAATTTGTATTGACCATTTTCGTCAGCCATAATGGTGCGACGCATGTTGAATGGCTTTTGCTCACCGGTTGGGTCAAAGTGAGAGTAGAAACCCTTGGTGTTACAATGCCATACCTCAACCTTAGCGTTAGGGATAGGTTGACCATCAGCACCATAAACCGTGCCGTGCATAATCAAGGTGTGACCGTCTTTATCTGAACCATCATCTAAGCGAGCATAACCCTGCTCTACAGGTGCGCCGACGACGTATAAAGGACCTTCAATGGTACGTGGGGTACCGCCTTCGATGCCTAATTGCTCATCTTCAGCATCCATACGCATATCTAAATAACGGTCAAAACCTAAGCCCGGTGATAAAAGACCCGCTTCTTGTGCTTGACCTAATTGGTTTAGATAAGCAATACCTGCCCAGAACTCGTCCGGGGCGATATTTAAGTCCTCAATGGTCTTGTATAGATCAGACACGATGCGATGGATAATTTCTTTGGTGCGTGGGTTGCCACCTTCATAGGTTAAACCACAGGCGATTTTTAAAAAATCTTGAACTTCTTTTGTATCAAAAAGTTTTACACTCATTGATGTCTCCTTAGATTAATGTAGAAAAAATGGGTATATAAAAAACACTGATGGATAGAAAGCGTTTATGCACCAGTTGCTAAACTCACACTTTTTTGGCGTTGAGCTCGATTAAAAAAATGGACTCGCTCTTCATCAAGTGCGATACCTAAACCCGGTCCTTGAGGAATTTGCAGCTCGAAATTCTCATACACTAAGGGTGTGGCTAGAATTTCTTCTGTAATTAAAAGAGGACCGAATAATTCAGTACCCCATTGCAGGGCATGGAAAGTTGCAAAAGCATGTGCTGAAGCCACGGTACCGATAGCGCCTTCCAGCATGGTGCCGCCATATAGTTCGATATTTGCTGCTTCGGCAATGGCTGCTACCTTTTGTGAGGCTCGTAAACCACCGGATTGCTCTACTTTGATAGCAAAGACATGGGTGGCATTATTTTTGGCTAATTCAAAGGCGGAAGCGGGGCCGACTAGTAACTCATCTGCCATGATGGCAATTTTGGCCTGGGCCGTCAGACGCTTTAAGGCATCTGCACAAGCGACAGGCTGCTCAACTAATTCACAACCCACGTCTGCTAAGCCGTCAACACCGTAACGCGCCTCTAATTCAGACCACGCCATATTGACGTCCACACGGACGGCGCCACGGTCGCCTAATGCTTTTTTAATGGCTGCTACATGGGCGATATCTTTGGCCACATCTCGGGTACCGATTTTTAGTTTAAAAATTCGGTGACGACGACGAGCTAACATCTCTTCGGCTTCGTCAATATCTTTTGCGGTATCACCTGAAGCCAATGTCCAAGCAACTGGTAGGCTTTTGCGTAAACTACCACCGAGTAGTTCAGCAACAGACAGATTGAGACGCTGGCCTAAGGCATCATAGAGCGCGGTTTCGATAGCGCTTTTTGCAAAGCGATTGCCTCTGATTGCGGTGTTTAATTGCTGCATTAACAACGGTACTTGATCTGCAGGCTGACCAAGCAATAAGGGCGTAAAATAAGTATCAATATTAAGCTTCATGCTTTCTGGTGATTCTTCACCGTAGGCTAAGCCACCGATGGTCGTACCTTCGCCAATACCGACTGAACCATCCGAACAGTGAATGCGCACGAGCATAAGCGTTTGCCCCTTCATCGTCGTCATGGACAGTTGATGGGGACGAATGGTCGGTAAATCCACTAGTAGCGTTTGAATGCTATCGATTGTTACCATGTCTACTCTATCCTGTGTAAATAGTTGTTTTCATTAGCATTCATTAAACCGTTGGAGCTAATAAGCGTCCAATTCTTTAATTGCCTAGATTTATACAAAAAAGGTATAATCTAAAAATATCTTAATAAAATCAACTAGTTACGATTTCAAAAGCACTAAACCTATGGATTACCCTAGATGGATTTAAAGCAAATTCGTTATTTTGTGGCGGTGGCAGAGGAGCGCAGTTTTACTGCGGCAGCTGAGCGCTTGCATATCACGCAGCCACCTTTGAGTCGGCAGATTCAGTTATTAGAAGAGTCGCTGGGTGTGCAGTTAATTGAGCGTGATAATCGACCCTTGACCTTAACGGAGGCTGGGCGTCTGTTTTATGAGCAGAGTTTGCAGCTTTTAACGCGGGTTGAGCAACTGCAAATTGCCACGATGCGTGTAGGTCAGAGCTATCAACGACAATTATCAATAGGCTTTGTTGTGTCAAGCATTTATAGTGGCTTACCTCGTGTTATTCAACTTTTCAGGTCTGAGTATCCTGAAACGAGATTGCAATTTGTTGAGTTAACCACCGCAGAGCAGCTTGAAGCCTTAAAGTCAGGCCGTATTGATATTGGCTTTGGGCGAGTGCGTATGTATGATTCAGCAATCACTAGGATTACCTTGAGAGAGGAGCGCCTAGCCTTAGCCATACCCTCATTCAGTCCATTGGCAAATGATGATAGCCCGGTGCGTCTTGAGGTGTTAAATCAGCAAAGTGAGACTTTTGCATAAAAGCAGTTAAATAC
>NZ_KV792856.1:0-81762 GCF_001808335.1 Oligella sp. HMSC05A10
CCATCCGAGGCCTTAGCTAAACATAATCAAGATGTTAAAAACATATTCTCTAAATATCCATTGATAAAAAATCCAAAAGTATTTGGATCAGTATCACGAGGTGAAGATACTGAGGAGAGTGATATTGATTTTTTAATTCAAGCCGAACGAGGGGTTACTTTGTTCATGGTTTCAAGGCTAAAGAATGAATTGTCAGAGTTGTTGGGTATTGATGTAGATATTGTCACAGAAAATCAATTACCACCAAAACATAAAAACGAAATTATAGAAACGGCCATGTCACTATGAGTAAGTTTGATTTATATGAACAAATTGAACATATCAAAGAATATGCTGAGGCTATACTTAAGGACACAGATGATATTCAGGAAGAAGAGTTTAGGTCAAATAGATTGCTTCAGCGTTCATTGACATTAGATATCATTACTTTAGGTGAAATTGCGGCAGTAATCTCACTCAAGTTTCCAGATTTTGTGAAAAATAATAAGACATTGCCGTGGAAAGATATGGCAGCAATGAGGCATAAAATGGTGCATGGTTATTACACTATTGATTTGGCTATTGTCTGGGATACCGTAAAACAAGATATTCCGAGAGTTTTAGAGTCTATACCTCAGCTAAGAAAAGATGTTATTTATTTTAATGAAAGAAATCTTGATGAGAATTTAGAAAGATAAGAGTATGGAAGATACGGGGCCGATGAGTTTTTATGCCTTGAGTTTATAAAGGCACAAAACGCCAGGTGGCCATAGAAGATTTTCAATAGAAATGCTGGATAAATTTAAAAAAAACAGTGAAAAAATTAAAGCTCCACAAGATCTATCCTTTTATAAAAGGATTGAAACTTTAGAAAAAGAAGATAAAGTAAAAAGCAAAAAGAGCCTGTAAATAATTTTGTGTAACTTTCTTTAATCCGATATCCATCATAGGAGTATTTCACATGGAAAGTTACAGGACTAAAGACGACATCATTCTATCGTTAATCAAGCAATTAGCCTTAAAGCCTAGCGATGGTGATAGCATTGAAGCACTTGCAGACAATTGTTGCCTTAACCCCGTATTACCACCGCAGCTTAAATCAGTTTAGTATAGAGTTGTTGTCGTAGGGATAAAAAGCTAAGTGATATCCTCTGTATCATAACGGCATCATGAGCGCAATATCTAAACCCATAGGCGGGAGATGACGTTGGTGGCGCAGATAGACAATTAATTAAAGGTCATACAGCATGAGTGAAAGTAAAGAAAAAAGTTTAGAGCAATTACGTAAGATATTTAGCGAGATGGACGCTCGCACGGTTCAAGCGGAACAAGATGTTAAAGAAATGCAGGCGTTTATTGAGCGCTTTGCGGCGATAGAAGAAAATCGCAAGCAGCTTGAAGCGTATTATTTCGGCGATTGGATGAAGGATGTTGCGGCCTATGAAGCTTTGGGGCTTGAGGAGAGTTTTTACAGCATCTGTGAGGATCCGATTTGGAATGCAACGGGCTGCTTACAATCAGAGAGAATCAGGCTTTTAAAGCTGTTAGCCGACTCGCTCTAGCGCAGCTAATGCAGACCTAATCTGCTGTGGCTCCCTCATCATTAAGTGACCGCCTTTTTAAGCTTTACAAAAGACCGCGCCAGTTCTCGCATAGTCCGCCCTGTCAATGACTGAGGTTCTCCCCATGCAAGCGTCTGAGGAGGACCTCAAACTTATTCATCCCAATGAAAGGTGGTGAATTCATCTAGCTCAATACGTGGCGTTCTGAAGGTGTTGACGATGTGATTTTTATCTTCGTAGCCAATCGAAATGGCGCAAACGATCTTCAGATTCTCAGGATAGTTTAAATGCTTACGTACGATACTAGGGTAATGCATCAAAGCACCTTGTGGGCAGGTGCTTAGTCCGAGTGATTTTGCCGCAAGTAAAATATTCTGTATAAAGGTACCGGTATCAATCCAGCTACCTAATTCCATTTCTTTATCAATTAAGATAAAGAGGGCGACGGGGGCGCCAAAGAAGTTAAAGTTTTGCACTTGCTGCGCTTTCATTGCGGCTAAGTCGCCTTTTTGAATGCCTAAGGTACCATAGAGTCCCCAACCGTTTTCGCGGCGACGCGTAAGATATGGCTCACTCAAGCGTCTAGGATAGTATTTATATTCAGCTTCTTCACGGTGCTTGTTATTAAAGGCTTGCATCATGTCCGCAGCCAGTGCCTCACGTTTTGCACCGCTAACGACTTGTACATGCCAAGGCTGAATGTTACTGCCGCTAGGGGCTGAACTGGCCGCTTTGAGGATAGTCTTGATATCGTCCTGTGAAACGGGATCAGCTAAAAATTGACGCACGCTTTTGCGTTCGACCATGGTTTTTAAAACAGGGTTTAACTCCAATTCAGTCATTTTGTTCATAAGGTATTGTCTGTTGCATTGTGAATGTTGACAGCACTATAACATATCGTTTAACGATAGTTTGAGCAGACAATCAAAGATATCGTTTAAAAAATTGCCAGATTAATTGACTTGCATGGGGCCCATGCTGGGAGTTAAAGGGGAGTCGATGATCGCCTCCAGCCCACGCATGGTCCAGGTGTTTAATGAGAATTAACTCGATGATACGCTTGCGTCCATCGTAATAAAGCGATTGATTATATTCTTTTGTTGTCCCTTGAAAAAACTCAGTGCTTTTAGCAAGACTGTTCATTGGTAGCTGATTAAAGTGAAGCAACTGTTTAACTAGCTCAGTGGCATGACGTGGATGAACGATCTTATCCTTTTCCCCCTGCAGGATGATGGTCGGCAGTTGTAACTTTTGGGGTGGTGCAAAGCCATCCATAGCCGCTGCTAAGATGCTATCAGAAACTACCTGCGGATCGCGCATGGTGCTAACCGCACTCTGCGCATCATAAGCGAGACCTAGCACGGGGCCGCTGTGCATGGCTAAGCCAGCGAATTGCGAAGGAAAGTTTGACGCCAATATGCCAGCCATTGCGGCGCCAGCAGATAAGCCAACCACAAATACTTTGTTAGGGTTAAGGCGATGCATCATAATGGTGCTTTGAATGATACTCATGATGCTATGGGCTTCAGCCATGCCCTGATGATGCTTGTCCGTGTCGTACCAATGCCAACAGTTAGTGAGATGGTAGCGACGGCTTTGCTGAGGATAAAGCACCACAAAACCATTGCGTTGAGCTACCACGTTCATCTGTGAACCTTGAGCAAATAAAGCGCTGTCTTGTTGGCAACCATGCAACATAACCACTAAAGGCATACCCTCAGTGCTTGGATGGCGGACGCTTGCTGAAGGTTCAAAAATATAGTAATCAAGCTGTGGCACTAGGGTTACCTTAGAAAAGGCTGGCGCAATAAAGCGATGCTTTTTCCAGATGCCACGTCCTTGAGGATCAGGTCGTGTTAATAACACATTCATTGCCTTGAGTTGCTCTGGCAATTTCCTTTTTACCTGTTTTGTCAGTTGCTGTTGGAGTTTGAGTAGTTGTTTAGTGGTTTTAATAATGGGCTTTTTCAAGCGCGTGCGTTTTGCCATTGTGAGTAACCAGTGAATAGGGCTTAGGTCGAGTCAGTGCTTAAATCACTTTTAGCATAACAAGCCAATCACGTTGATGACAAGCGAATACCACTGTAGCAAGCGTTGCCATAAAAAAAACGGGATGATGTTCATATCATCCCGTGGTTACACTCAGGTGGTCTAGCCCTACTGATTAGCTAATAAGGCATCACGTAAAATGCCTAGCGCCTCATCAAATAGCTCCTCACCAATGGTGAGTGGGAATAAGAAGCGAATGACATTGGCATCTGGTCCGCAGCTAAGTAAAATCAAGCCCTTAGCCAGTGCATCTTGTTGTACCTTTTTGACAAAATCACTTTGTGGGGCACCGGTTTTAGGGCAACGGAATTCAACCGCAACCATAGCACCTAGACCGCGCACATCGGAGATAACAGGCACCTCAGCGCGTAGCTCATTAAGCATGGCTTGGAGTTTATCACCTAATTTGCTGCCTTTTTCTAATAGATTTTCCTCTTGCATCACCTCAATGACTGCAAGCGCTGAAGCTGTGGCCAAGGGGTGACCAGCATAGGTGCCGCCAAGCCCACCAGGTAGTGGTGCATCTAGGATGTCTGAACGACCGCAGAGGCCAGATAACGGCATGCCGCCAGCCAGACTTTTTGCCATGGTGGTGATGTCGGCTGCCACCCCATAATGTTCCATCGCAAATAGCTTGCCAGTGCGGCCAAAGCCAGTTTGAACCTCGTCTGCAATGAGTAAAATACCGTGTTCATCGCATAGTTCACGTAAGAAGGTCATGAACTCTGGTGGGCATACGTTAAAACCACCTTCACCTTGAACAGGCTCAATAATAATCGCCGCTACTTGTTGTGGATCCACGCTGACGGCAAGTAATGATTTGAGTTGACGCTTGGCATCATCCAGGCTGACACCTTGTTGCTCATTCGGGAATGGTGAATGGTAAACATTAGGCGCTAAAGGACCAAAGCCTTTTTTGTAAGGGTTTACTTTGGCGGTTAAGGTGATGCCTAAAAGCGTACGACCATGGAATGCATGGTTAAAAGAAATAATATGAGGGCGCTGGGTCGCATAACGCGCAATTTTAATTGCGTTTTCAACGGCTTCTACCCCGGTGGTAAAGAAAGCGGTTTTTTTAGGAAAATCACCCGGTACGAGGGCGTTAATTTTTTCCGCTAATTCAACATAGGACTCGTAGGGTACGACTTGATACGCAGTGTGAATGAAACGAGCTAATTGCTCTTCAATCGCCGCCACTAAACGTGGGTGACGATGCCCGGTATTACATACCGCAATACCACTAGCAAAATCGATGTAACGCTTGCCTTCAATATCCCAAATTTCAGCGTTTTCTGCGCGATCAGCATAAAACTCACACATCACACCGACACCACGTGGTGTGGCAGCGTTTTTGCGTTCAACTAAGGTTGCGTTTTTCATTCAAAATGTCTCCTCACAAAGTTATATCTATCAAGTGTTGAATGACGCTGTGTTTTGTCGCATCGGGAGCTGACGAAAACAATCCATGTAATTTTCTTAGCTTATCCTTAATTTGGTACCATGCAAAGAGCCATTTATGCAAAAATAAGTGGAGCCACTTAGGGAGGGAAGAATGCATATTGATGCATTACAAGAGCATATTTTGCAGCGCTTGGAGCGCGATGGTGAGATACCGTTAGCGCGCCAGATTTACATTATATTAAGTGATTTAATTTTAAGTGGTGAACTCAGTGCCGGAGTGAAGTTGCCCGCCAGTCGTAGTTTAGCAACAGATTGTGGTGTCTCCAGAAATACCATTATGTTTGCCTATGAGCAATTACTCGCAGAGGGCTATGTGATTTCGCAGACCGGCAGTGGTACTTTTGTTTCTGATACGGTGCCAGTGGCGGATTGGTCGCAGGAGGAGTCAGCGCTCAAAGAGAAATCGCCAATGACTGAGCATCAACCCTATTTATCCAAGCGTGGTTTTGAGCTGGTGAGTTCAGCCCAGGCTTCAGCCGAGCAATGGCAGCCATTTGTTTCAGGTGTGCCAGATATTTCTTTGTTTCCCAAGGATATTTGGCTACGTTTATTGCGTAAGCATTGGCAACAAGCAACACCAGCGATGCTTAGTTATGCGCATGGGGCAGGTTATTTGCCACTACGTCAAGCCTTAATCGAGCGCTTGCGCTTGGCCCGTTCGGTTAATGGCACGGCTGAGCAAGTATTGATGATTTCTGGCTTGCACAATGCCATTAGTTTAATTGCCCATTTGCTGATTGACCCGGGTATGACCGTTTGGATGGAAAATCCAGGTTACTGGGGGGCCGCCACCGTGCTGAAAATGGCAGGCGCTAATATTGTCCCCATCGCCATTGACGAAGAGGGTTTGGCACCCACGCCTGAGCAGATAGCGCAACCCCCTAAACTTATTTTTGTGACGCCATCACATCAATATCCACTCGGACATGTGATGAGCTTAGCCCGACGTCGCATGTTGTTAGACTATGCCAATGCGCATGATGCATGGATTATCGAGGATGATTACGATAGTGAATTCCGTTTTGCCGGTTTACCTATTGCTTCATTACAAGGTTTAGACTCCTATCAAAAAGTGATTTATTTGGGTACCTTTTCTAAAACCCTATTCCCCGGTATGCGCTTAGGTTATATGGTATTGCCAGAAAATTTAGTGGATTATTTTGCCATTGGTTTGTCGGAAAAATATCGCGATGGCCGCTTGCTTGAACAAGCTGTATTAGCGGATTTTATGGTTGAGGGGCATTATGCTGCACATGTGAGAAGGTCGCGTTTACGCTATGCCAAACGTTCCGTATTATTGCGTGAGGCTATTAATGAGCAGTTAGGGCCGGATTGGGTTTCCTCAAATGTTGAAGCTGGATTGCATTTGGTGATACATCTACCAGCGGGTACGGATGATGTGGCCATTGCGCGAGCGGCAAAAGCGGCAGGTATTATGGTCAGACCGTTGAGTAGGTATTATCTGGGTGAGCCGTCTAGGGCGGGTGTGTTGTTGGGTTATGCCAACGTTGCCGATGAGCTGATTAAACCGAGATTCGCACAATTAGCGAGAATTATCCGCAGTGAATTAAGGACTTAGGCGATTCGAAATTCATAAATTCGCTGTAAAAGCATTGCAAAAGATAAATGGCTTAGATAATATGCCTTAAAGTCGCTTTATTAGGGTGCCATTTGCAATTGCTGCTTTGCTTGGCAACAATGACAAGGAAATATGCGCATTATTTTTTAGGAGGAGTGTATGCAGGACTTATCACGTAAGGATTTATTTAAACAACAGGCTTATATTGATGGGCAGTGGGTGGATGCAGACAGTGGTGAGACACTGGAAGTGACTAACCCAGCCACGGGAGAGGTGTTAGGTACCGTGCCTAAGATGGGCCAGGCTGAAACCCGCCGCGCCATTGAAGCGGCCGAGCGAGCGCAAAAGCAATGGCGTGCTAAAAGTGCTAAAGAGCGTGCGCTTGTATTACGCAAATGGTTTGATCTGGTGATGCAGCATCAGGATGATTTGGCACGTATCATGACGCTTGAGCAGGGTAAGCCATTAGCCGAAGCAAAGGGTGAGATTGCTTATGGTGCCGCCTATCTTGAGTGGTATGCGGAAGAGGGTAAGCGCGCTTATGGGGATATTATCCCGGGTCCAGCGTCGGATCGCCGTATTGTCGTGACCAAAGAGCCGGTGGGAGTGTGCGCCGCCATCACGCCTTGGAACTTCCCGTCCTCAATGATTACTCGCAAGGTCGGTGCCGCCCTAGGTGCAGGGTGTTCGATGGTGATAAAACCGGCCGCCCAAACCCCTTACTCGGCCTTCGCATTGTGCGTATTAGCAGAGGAAGCTGGCGTGCCAGCAGGTCTCGTGTCGGTGGTGACTGGTTCAGCATCAGAAATCGGTAAAGAAATGACGGCCAACCCCATTGTGCGTAAATTTAGCTTTACGGGCTCCACTGAAATTGGTCGTTTATTGATGTCACAGTGCTCCGATCAGATCAAGAAGGTCTCATTAGAACTGGGCGGTAACGCACCATTTATCGTATTTGATGACGCTGATTTAGATGCGGCGGTTGAGGGGGCGTTGATTTCTAAATACCGCAATGCGGGACAAACATGTGTTTGTGCAAACCGCATTTATGTTCAGGATGATATTTATGATGCCTTTGTCGAAAAATTTGTTGCTGCCGTCAACAAGATTAAGGTAGGTGCTGGTACTGAGGCCAATGTAACGCAGGGACCTTTGATTGACAAAGCTGCTGTGTCTAAGGTGCAAGAGCATATTGACGATGCTGTCAGCAAGGGCGCTAAGGTCGCCGCTGGCGGTAAGCAGCATGATTTAGGTGGTTTATTCTTTGAGCCTACTGTGTTAACCGAAGTGACCTCGTCGATGAAAGTTGCTAAGGAGGAAACCTTTGGTCCTTTAGCCCCATTATTCCGCTTCAAAACCGAAGAGGATGTGGTGCAAATGGCGAATGACACCGAATACGGTTTAGCGGCGTACTTTTATAGCCGTGACTTAGGTCGCGTGTGGCGCGTTGCAGAGGCCTTGGAGTATGGCATGGTAGCCATCAACACAGGTATTCTTTCTAATGAAGCGGCGCCTTTCGGCGGCATTAAGCAATCAGGCCTTGGTCGCGAAGGCGCTAAATACGGTTTGGATGATTACTTAGAAACGAAATACATGCTAATGGGTGGCATTTAATCCTAAGCAGGTGTTTTGTATTTAAAGTAAGCGATTAGCGTTAATCCTAAGCCCGTCATGTAGATGTTTTTCTATCTGACGGGCTTTTTATTTGAGCTGAATCAAGGAGATTGCTGAGCAGATACAGGGATAATCCCTAAATAAGAGCTTTTATGATTGCTAAGCTATTGAATATATTAGATGTATTTAAATTGGCTCTATAAAATATAGGCAAAGTGGCACTGTTCAGTAGTGCCACTTATTCATAAAATAAATTTCATTAATAAAAACTACAAATTGTTAACTTATAAACATCTTAACTAGTTAAGGAGACAAAGATGAAATTAAGTCGTTTCTTTAAAACGGTACTAGCGGCGACGGCATTTTCTTTAGTAGCTACCGCTGCCCATGCAGACAATTTGCGTTTGCGTTTCCACACTTTCTTTGGTTCGGAAATGGATACAGCCGCTAAGCGCATGCAAGATACACTTCGAGAAAAAAGCGATAACAAAATTCGTATGCAATACTTCCGTGGCGGTGAATTGGTGTCCAGTGACCAGTTTGTGGAAGCAGTAGGCCGCGGCACCATTGATATTGCCTATGGGGTTGGTAGTTATTGGCCAGGCCAAGTCGACGTTGGCAATATTGAAGCGGGGCTACCTGGCGCCTGGACTAGCGTAGAAGAAGCGCGCGAGGTGTTTAAAAAATTAGATCCGATTATTGCTGAAGCCTATGAAGAGAAAGGAGTCGTTCTGATTGGCCGTGGTTATGGTAGTGATTATGAATTGCTAACCAAAGAACCGGTCAAATCCCTAGAGGATCTTAAGAAAATGAAGATCCGTTCGACTGGTCAAATGGCTCGGTTACTAAAAGAGTTTGATGTACCTACTGTCTTTTTACCCGCTGAGGAATTGTATGTGGGTTTATCCACCGGCGTGATCGATGGTGTTTTATACGGCGGTCCACTTGAGTATGAGCAGCTAAAGCTTAACGAAGTGGCTAAAAACTATACCTCACTCAATTTACTGAACCCTGGCTGGATTGAAACCATCATCATCAATAAAAAAGTCTGGGATAAGATGAATGATGAACAAAAAACGCTTGTCAAAGAGGCCGTTAACCAATACGCCGAAGATATTCATGCGTGGTTAGATAGTGGTAATAAAAAGCTTATGGAAGAGGCGAAGCTATTTAATTTCGCGACGATTAATGATGAGGATACCCGTAAATTAGCTACGGCAGCTGAAAAAATCTGGCAAGAGGAAGCCGCTAAGTCTGAGCGTAACGCCAAACTCATCGACATTTTGATGGAAAATAAAAAAGCACAAGGTCGTTAGTTGTTAGCAAGGGGTGGGTATTAGCAATATCAACCCCTTTGTTGTCTCTGTTAATTCTTAAGATAAGTTGGTCTTTCTGATGATTGAAAAGTATCTACGCTTGCAAGACGGTCTTTCTGAGTGGGTTGGACGTGTGATTGCATGGTTTGCTTTGGTGCTAATTCTGACCTTAATCTATGAGGTGGTGTCGCGTTATTTTTTTAATGCGCCGACCATTTGGAGTCATGAATTATCAACCATGATTTTTGGTGCTTTTGCTATCTTGTCTGGTAGTTATACCTTAAAGCATTTAGGGCATGTGCGCAGTGATGTGGTGTATTTATTACTGCCTGCTAGATTACAGCGTTTTTGTGACATTCTAGTGTATTCAATTGGGCTATTTATTTTAGCTGTTTTCCTAGTGCACTCCATTGATTTTGCACTCAAGTCGTGGGAGGCGAGGGAGGTGTCTGCGCGTAGCATCTGGCAGCCTCCGCTCTACTACATTAAATCGGTAATTCCAATTGCTGTGTTGTTATTGATGCTGCAGAGCTTAGCCGAGTTAGTGCGAGCTGTGCTTTTATTTTTGAATATTTCCTTTACTGATCCACGTCATTCAGTGTCTGTGAGTGGGGATGATGATGTTTGATTTTTTGCTTGATCCGAGTCCGCTGGCCGTCACGGTCATCATGTTTTCATCCATGCTGTTGATGATGGTCATTGGTGCGCCATTGGCCTGGGCGCTAATGGTTTCAGGCATGTTGAGTGCGTATCTGATGTTCGGCACCGGTGGTTTGGAATTGTTGCTAGCTGCGGCTTACTCAACCATGGATAATTTCATCCTTATCTCTTTGCCGTTATTTATTTTGATGGGGTTGATTTTAGAGCGTTCAGGTATTACCGATGATTTGTTCGATATGATGTACAAATTGATGGGCTTTATACCTGGCGGCTTAGGTGTGGGAACAGTCTTTATTTGTGCCATTATTGCGGCAATGGCAGGCGTTTCTGGCGCAGCTACGGTCAGTTTAGGTCTGATTGCATTACCAGCGATGCTTAAGCGCGGCTATGAGAAGAAGATCGTGATGGGAACCATCATGGCAGGTGGCGCCTTAGGCTTTTTAATTCCGCCTAGTCTGTTAATGATTGTCTACGCTTTCCTATCCCGTGATTCCGTTGGTAAGCTATTTGTTGCTGGCATTGTACCAGGACTTTTACTAGCCGGCATCTATATTGCGTATATCTTGCTTCGCTCGTGGTTGAATCCACAAATGGGTCCAGCGGTACCTCGTGATGAGCGGGTATCAATGGGTGATAAGTTTAAGGCCTTGCGCCATATGCTATTGCCTGTGCTGTTGGTGCTTACCGTTTTAGGCTGTATTATTTTTGGTGTGACTTCACCCTCAGAAGCCTCGGCAATTGGCGCTGGTGGTGCCTTGGTGGTGGCGGCTGTGCGTGGTCGTCTTAATCGCAACGTACTGATCGATGTCTTGATGAGCACGACTAAATTAACCGGCATGTTAATTTGGATTGCGATTGCGGCGGTTTTCTTTAGTCGCGTTTATATTGGCTTAGGTGCTGGTATGTTGGTAAGCGATTTTATTCACGATAGCAATATTTCACCTAAAATGATCATCGCGATGATGCTGCTTAGCTTCTTTGTGCTAGGGATGTTTTTAGATGATTTTGCCATTGCCTTTATCACCGTGCCTATTTTTGTACCGATTGTCAGTGAGCTAGGCTTTGATACGATTTGGTTTGCGATTTTATTTGTCTTGAGTATGCAGACTGCCTATCTGACGCCACCTTTTGGTTATAACTTATTTTATATGCGCTCAGTGGCACCAAAACATATCACCATATACGATATTTACAAAGCGGCCATTCCATTTATTTTATTGCAAACACTTGGTCTAATTATTGTGTTCTTTTTCCCAGAGATTGCATTGTGGTTACCAAATAAGTTATTTAATTAATCGCTGTTTGTTGCTTTGCAAAGTCCCTAGTATGAGGATGGTGACATCCTTTGCTGGGGACGTTTTTTATAGCGTTGATAAGGCGGGTGTGGGTAAATGGTATTGAGGTTGTTCCGGTCATTATCAATAAATAAGCGCCTAGTGATCCTAAGCACTTGCTTCAAGGAGAGGAGATATCTTTTTATCAACATAATATCGTGGATATTCTGAATTATCTAATATGTGATCAAGAATAGAAATGAGTTCTTGACCATCATCAGAGGCTTTAAACTCCTCATCAGACAGTTTTTTAATTAAATCAGCGGTATTGTTAATATCGTGTCTTACGGTTAATTGCATTAAGCGTCTTGAAAAATCAATTTTCATTTGTTTCTCCTCTGCATTGCCCCAGTAAAGCCTGCTGAGTTCTGAGCGTATTATACGTAGTTAGACGTACTTTAGTGTGACAGTGTGTTTGTTCTATGTTGCTAAAGAGAAACATAGGCAGCATTATTCCCGATGGCTTTGATTTAAGCGTTCTACATAGGCTTTCTGATAAGGGGTCTGGCTCAATATCAAGATTTGTTCCTTGAAAAACGCTTTTGATATGAGTTTTGGTGACTTATTCATCTAAGGATGTCACGATTAAAATCATCATAAATGTTCAGCGTCTTGGTGTTTGTGGTTGCGCAAAAGTATCGGATTGCTCGCCGTTAATCCTTGTCGTCCTTTGTTGCGGAATGGCAGCTCAGAGTTAATGCACGCCACCTTATAGCCCATAATGGCTTAATCAAGCATAAATGATCGGACAACTAGTGTGACATAGGGGGTTAGTATGAGAGATTTTCCAAATGGATTAGGAGAAGAGTTTGCTTGTGTCGAACAAAAGCCTTAAATGGTTGAAGTGGGTCATACTATTTTGTTGTATTGTGTTTATCAGTCGCTGGGCTGTTTTGTATGGCCCTTACATATTCTCATTTGATTCCCAGCATTACACGCGATTGGATCGAATCCCTTACGAGATGTTCACCCCAGACGAAATTAAAAATGCACCGGGGATGACGGATAAATCAATAATTTCATATTATCCACAAGACGGCACACGTTCTGAGGGCATTAAAGTAGAGTATGATGGCAGACGAGATATTAAAGAGCTTGAGGAATATCTTTTGTCCTTAGGGTATCACGAAGGCTATGACCCGATTGTCGGTAAAAGATGGTATTCATCTGATGGGATTCAAAGGGCCTATATCCTTGATGGAGGAGAAAATACAGTGCTCGGGTTCTCTCGTTAGCTCACAAAAAAGCGCCAACTCGAAAGCCGAGGTGGTGACTAGGCAGCGTATTACAACTCAATAAACCCCTCGCCACTCAATACACCAAAGCACACGCTGCCGCTGAAAGACAAGTCTAGCTAAGTGAGGATAGTGTGACATAGGAACTGCCTAATTAAATGTCAAGCTTTAATAGTTTAAGTCTGCATTTGGGGAGCAATCAAATAGCGCTCAAATTTATCATGCCATGCCGCCCGAATATTGATATCATAGGCGTGCGATAGGGCGTTGCATTGCACGAGTTGTTCGGGCGTGTATTGTCCCATCAGCAGGCCATTCTTTAGCAGGATAATTTGATCAGAAAACTGCAAGCTTAAGTTAATATCATGAATCACTACAATAATCGTGAGTCCTTTGGCTTGGAGTTGTTTCAAGAGTAACATCAAGGCATACTGGTGACGTATATCTAAGTGGTTAGTTGGCTCGTCTAAGAACAACACCTGACCCTGTAAATTAAAATCACTGTCACGACAAACTTGCGCTAAGGTACGAGCAATTTGCACACGGTGTTGCTCGCCTCCCGATAATGAGCTGTAGTTACGCTCAAGCATATCCTCTAGTTCCATCCATTCAATGATTTGCCTGATCACGCTGGCATTATCATGACGGCTAGCAGTATCGCGGTAGGGCTCTCGTCCCATTTCGATAATTTGCATAACACTAATGGAAAAAGGCACGTTATCTAACTGTGGCAAGACCGCGCGCTGTTTAGCCAAAGCAAGACGATTGATGTCTGCAAGCGCTTTCTGCTTAAAAAGAACCAGACCAGTGTCGGGCCTGTTGTCACCATTAAGTAGGTTTAGTAGAGTTGTTTTGCCCGCCCCATTAGGGCCCATAATGGTCGTTAGTTGCCCGGCTGGGATGCTGATTGAAACATCACGTAAGAGTGAGCGCGGGTGCTTCATGCCCACCTGAACTCCAAGGTTTTGTGCTGAGATAATTGGTGTCATGCGCGTAGTCCTCCCATTTGACGCCAGACTAGGTAAGCAAGAAAGGGGGCACCAATCATTGCAGTAATAATGCCGATGGGAAGTTCGGCGGGAGTGACAACGGTGCGTGCCATCATATCGGCTAGGCAGAGGAGGGTGGCACCAAAGATAAACGAGGCAGGAAAGACGTAGCGATGGTGGCTGCCTACTAAGCCACGGACGATATGCGGTACCACTAGGCCAATAAAGGCAATTCCTCCGGCAAAAGAAACCGAGGTGCCAACGAGTAAAGCGACTAAAAAGATTAAACGTTTTTTTGCACGCTCAATATTGAAGCCTAAATGCCCAGCAACTTTTTCCCCTAACATCAGTGCATCAAGTAGTCGTATTTCACGGGCTAAAAGTGGTGTAGCAAAGAGGATAACAACAAACAAAATGGATACTTTGTGCCAGTCAAAAATAGCTAAACTCCCCATCCCCCAAAAGGTCAGAGAGCGCAATTGATTGTCATCAGCGGCATAAGTCAGTAAGCCTGTTAGGGCACCAGCAAGTGCCCCTAAGGCGATACCAATGAGAAGCATGGCGGCAATATTTAAGCTACCACCGCGCTTTGAGAATCGATACAGTACTAGCGTCATCAACCAAGCGCCTAGAAAGGCCATAAAGGGTAGGGCATAATCGCCTAGGCTTTTGAAAAGTGTAGGCATAAAGGTACCACCTAACACGATACTAAAGCTCGCCGCCAAAGACGCGCCTGACATTACCCCTACAATACCTGGATCGACTAAGGGATTGCGAAATAAGCCTTGCATCACAGCACCACAGATGGCTAAGGATCCACCCACCAAAATGGCGGCAATCACCCTCGGCAAACGAATATGCAAAAGAATTTGTTTTGCATAGTCATTACTTGAGGTTTGAGAGTCGCTTAGTAGTAAGTGAATAAAAGCTTGTAGGTCGAATTTAACCGCACCTGTACTAATGCCAGCAAAGATGGTGATAGAAAACAGACAAGCCAAAATCACAAAAATATAGATACGATGTGACGTACCGTGTATCGATAAAAACATAAGCTCACATGTCCTAACGTTTAGCTAAGGCAACGAGTTGCTTTCTCACCGCTTCAGTCGTCATTGATACCTCAGTAAAGGGCAGTTGTACAAGGTGCTGACCATAGCGCAGGGTTGCACCGAATTGATTTACGCCAACCATGACGGGTGTGATTGTGGCTGCGTTCTCAATGTTAAGGACTTTCATATAATGTTGAATGGCCGCCGCATGGTCCTCATTCATATGCCCGATAATGTGATCTTCCTGTGCTTCTGTAAAGGGGGATGCCACCGCAACCTCCTCGACATTTAGCCATTTAATTTGACCAAAGGTTTTAATCAGACGGAGTTTCTTAGGTCTTAAGCGTAAGAACATAAAGTCGTGTACTTTGCTGTAGGAGGCGGAGTTTGGATAAAAACGCTCATATTGCTTAGCCACGCGTTCACGTTCATCCGCTGTTACTTCTTCTAAGTCGCCAACGATGGTGAGACGCCAACCCGTTTCGATGCGATGATTGCAGCTGATATCGCGCACCAACAGGGAAGCGCGACTGTTATTTTTAGCGTTTTTGCTATGTTCGGCAATACGTGCTGAAAAAATGACAGGACAACCCGTGTGATCCAGCATAAACGGGGCAACTGAACCCATGGGGTAACCAGACAATTCTCTACCTGGACGGATAATAGTGGCTAAGTCACCAGCAAAGGTGCTTTGATAAATTTTTAAGGCGTCTTGTAGGCCTTGCTCGGTGGTGTAGCTATCGAAGTCGGATAAGTTTTTATCGTCGATAAGCTGGTTCGTTGATTCGGTATGTGAATGAAGCATAACTATTCCTTTGCTCTTATCAGTTATTATTTAAGTGAAAATACAATGGTGGTACTAATTTGTCGATTAACGCCAGCTGGAGGCGGCGAGTACTTGCCAAGGCGTTTTAAGGTGTTGAGTGCGGCCTGGTCTAAACTGTGATAGCCGCTGCTTTGTAGCAGGCGGATATTGCTTAAACGACCATCGTCCTGCAGGGTAAAAGCCACTTTAACCCGTCCTTGTTGGCGCATTTGTCTGGCTTGTTGTGGATAGCTCTGCGCCGCCCGTTTGGAGATGGTGTTCAGTAAGCCTGCTAGGTAGGAAGCGCCATGGCCTTGTTGTGCATGTCCTTGACCACCAAGTGACTTGTTGGTCGTGCCTTGCTGGGCGATTTGATTGCTTTTAGCAAGCCCACTGCCTTGTTGTGCTTGGCTTGCTGTCTTTTGAATGGTGTCAGTATTGTGCTTTCGGGTCGAGTGGTTGTGTTTTATGGGTGCCTTTTTGGGTTTAGGTGTGGGCGTAGGCTTAGGTTTTGTAATCTTTTCTGGTGCTTTTTTCTTGGGCTGCTCCTTTGGTTTCGCTTCAGGCTCGACTGGTTCTGTTGATTTTTGACTAGGCGCAGAATCTACTGCTGCCAAGGCACTGGCTTGTTTTGCTTGCGTTTTTTGTATATTGTCACTTTGTTCGACCGCCATTAACATGCCGATATCTACGACCCTGGCCTCGGCTGCTTGCACAGGGATAAGGTCATCCGCACCATGCCACAGACTATAGATGACCACAGCACAGCATAGATGAATGAGGGTTGATGAGGTCGCCGCAAAAAGGTTACGCATTAGTGCTGCTCCGTACTTGATTTTTCCGTGATAACAGTGACCTTGCTTAAGTTTTGCTTATTCAAAATATCCGTCAGGCTTAAAAAGCTCTGAAAGGGGGCGGTCGCATCAACTTTGATGGTGATTGGCTGGTCACTCTGCTGCGTCATGAGCGCCTCAAGCTCACTAAGGCTTTGTGGTTTATCATCAATAAAGTAATGCCCTGCTTGGTCGACTACAACGACCACGGCAAAATCTTGCGAGGCGAGTGAGGTGCTGTTATTTGATTGGGGCAAATTCACTTGGATTTTTCCCTGTGAGATAAAGGTCGCCGTCGCCAATACAATAGCCAACAATACCAGCATAATATCGATAAAAGGGACCACATTTATACCATCAAATTTTTGCATCAGAGGTCTCCTGACAGTTTATGAGACTTTTTTCATTTAGCGCTTGCCAAGCCAGTTTGCCCGTATCTACCTTGCTTTGAAAGTGGTTGTAAATCATCACTGCAGGAATGGCGACCACAATGCCTGCAGCAGTAGCTTTTAACGCAAGGGCAAGCCCAATCATGATTTGCGTGACATCCATGTTGCCGCCCGCCTGACCCATATCAAAGAAAGTAATCAGAATGCCGATCACGGTGCCTAAAAGCCCTACATAAGGGGCAATAGAGCCAGTGCTATAAATAATGCTCAAGTTTTTGCGCATATCGATTTCAAGCTCATACACCGTCTGATAGCTAGCGGGTTTTAAGCCTGCAAAAAATAGACTCCGCTCAATGGCGGCATACACCATGATTAAACTCATTAGACCTAAGATGCCGAAAATAGTGTAATCGGTATATGCTTTCAAATATTCCATTAAAACCACAGTCAACTCCACCTAGGGCAAGCAGCGATTCACTGCTTGCGCAATTTGTAGTGCAGCTTCGGTGAGTTTAGGACCAAAGCCTAAGGCTTTAACAGCATCAATACGGAAGATGCAATCATTTTTACCTGCCTGGCTCAAGGCAATTTCTGGGTAATGTGCTTTGGCTAGGGTTAGCTCATTTACTTTTTTTTCTTCAGAGAAAGTACTTATGATAATCATGTCTGTTGCGTCTGCGATCAACGACTCGCGTGATACTGCTTTCATGCCTTTGAATTGCTCGGTAAAAGCATTTTCACCGCCCACAATGTGTACTAGACTATCGCCAGCAGTCTCTCTGCCTAAACCTGTTAGTTGCCCGGTCGTACCATCCATCAGAATGGCAATTTTTGGTTTGCGCTTATAGTTCATCCGCTCTTTGGCTATTACCTTTTCCTCTTGACGAATCATGGCGATGAGTTCTTTAGCTTGTTTTTGGGCGCCCAAGGTGTTGGCAATCAGCTCGATATTATTGACTAAGCCATTGATGCTTTTATCATCCTGGATTTGGAGTAGAGGTACATTGACCACCTTTAATTGTTCAAGTACATTTGGCGGTCCTGCATCAGGCGCTAAGATAAGCAGATCGGGATTGAGTGACAAGATACCCTCTGCCGATAGGTTGCGACGGTAGCCCACCTTTGGTAGGGAGTCCATTAATTCAGCGGGTTCTGTACTTGTGGTGTCCACGCCTACTAAACTCTCGGCCAAGCCCAAGTTAGCGATAATTTCTGAGGCGTTGCCTGTGGCAGAAACGATGCGCTCTTGGGCCTGTACTGTTAGGCCCGCACTAATTAAGGTCAGAATACTAATTAGGCGTTTTATGTTCATCTTGCTTAAAACTCGTAACGTAGGTTGATGGCAAAGGTGCGACCAGGTCGCGTCATGCGGTTGTAGTCATTGCCTACTAAGGCTGCTGATTGTGCATCATTCCATGTCACATATTTACGATCGCCCACGTTGTAAACGCCCGCATTGATATGGAAGTGCTTAGCCATTCGTACGTAGCCAGTGATGTCCAAGGTGCCATAGCCACCAACAGGTCGGTAACCATTACTACTTTGGAGTTGCTCCGCATCAATATCTTTTTCTTTTTTGCCCTTAGCAAAGTTTAATGTGGTGGCAACGCCCCATATATCGCTTGGATCATCAAAGCCAAGTCTTAGGAAGCCGTTAATGGGATCGACTGCAGACCATGGTTGATCGAGTTCGCGATCTCGACCTTTAGCATAGGCTAAGCCCGCAGTCAGGCTCCAACCCTCAGGTGTGCCGAAAGCCTCAGCAAGATTTAAGTTGCCCTCATACTCTAGACCGTAGATAACGACCTTACCAGATTTGTTGATCATGGTACTAGCGTTGTTGGGGTAGCGGCCAAAAGTGGTCTTGGTAATCATATCGGTATAGGTGGTATGGAAGGCAGTAATAGTTTGGTTGCCATAGCGACCATAGCTACGTAAACCTAGTTCAAAACCACGGCTTTTTTCAGGTTTTAGATCTGGGTTGGGTAAGCTTCTACTATGGAAGCCAGCTGAGTTCATTTCTGCAAATGACTGTGCTCTGAGACCCTGACGATAGGATAGGAAGAGTTGGTTATAGTCATTGAGATTAAAGCGTGTGCCAATTTCTGCATTGACATAATTGCGGCTGCTTGTGGTAAATGGAGCTTTATCATCGTAGCCCGTAGTGGCTTTAGGGCTGAGCTTGTAGTGCCCAACGCTTACTCCTGGTGTGATGAACCAATGACCATTTAATAAGTCAATGTCATCCGCTAGGTAGAAATTGTAGTTATTGACTACCGTTTTGGGTTGGAACGGTGCATTGATAAGGCCCATACGGAATACTCTGGCATCCCATAACCAACTTACCTCGGTGGAAGTTCTCTCATAGTTAAAGCCGTACTGTAGATTGTGGTTAACTGAGCCCGTATGCAATCGCTTACTTAGTCCAAGCTGGGCGCCACTACTCTTGACGTCATAGCCAGTGATGGCATAACTAGGTATACCGTAAGCAAGATCCTGTTCGCGTGTTTGCTTGCTTTTTTGCGTGTAAATCTGCCAGTAACCGCTATCAAATAACATGGTGTTAGCGTTAAAGTCATGACGTAAGCTAAAGGCGGAGCGTTTGTTTTTGTTGTAATCCTCATAATTGCCCGTTAGAGCGTATTGGTTGTCTAACTCATCAATGCGGTTGCTGAGTCTAAAATGCTCCATCTTTAATGTGAATTTATGAGCATTGCTTGGCTGAAAGACCAACTTAGCTAAGTAGTTTTGTGAATTGCCGCGTGAGGGATTGCTACGGGTGCGGTCGGGACCTACAACGTCAAGTCCGGCCTTGTTTTTGAGCTCATGTAGGGTGCGGTGTGTAAAGGAAAACATTGCAGATAGCGTATCGCTTAAATCACTAGCAACGGTGCCGCCGATAAAGTTACTGCGATCTTGGGAGTCATAGCCCGTGCGAATATTACCACCGTAGCGGTTGTTATCTTGGTAGTAGTCTTGGGGATCTTTGGTGGTGTAATTAACCGTTCCAGCTAGCCCGCTTTTGCCTGGACCAATGACGCCAGGTCCCTTAAGTACTTCAACCTGTTTTAGGTCGCTGATATCAAAGGTTGCTCGTGTGTTGCGTGTAATATGCCCATGCACAAAAGTATCATTTACCGGGATGCCATCAATATTAATCGCTATGCGGTTCTGACCTGTGCCATCTTCGCTTCCTGCGCCGCCCATACCTCGAATTACGATATCTGAAACGCGGGCTGTATTACTTCGCTCAAAATGTACTCCCGGCGTATAGCGGAAAAGGTCGCTTGCGCTATGATTGGTACTGCGATCAATGTCTTTAATGCCGAGCAATGTGATTGAAGCATTCTGAACGTTGCTAGGTTCTAGTGGTAAAAGTTCAGAGGTAGAAACAACGTTAACTTCACCTAAATGCTCCATTTGCTCTTGCGCATAAGCGGCGCTAGAGAGCGCAGTTAAAATGGCGCTTAGGACGATGGATTCTTTAAATAGCGGGCGCGACATAGAACGACTTAACCTCACAAAAATTAATGCTTAAACGGATACTAAGGGCAATGCAAGTTATTCGATCGCAATGTTTAGCTTAGGTAAAGAGAGTGGGTGTAGACGTGGTGTGTCCAGTGTTTTGAACACTCTGTGTTGAGAGCAAGCATCACTTGTCTGATGGCTAGGTATAAAAACCTTTTAACCGTAAGTAAATAGATCGCACAACTTATTACTAATAATAATGATAATGATTCTTATTATATGTTGCAAGCAAAAAGACTGAAATCATCAAGATAACGATCTAATCTAGGTCTTAGGAGGGTGATTTAAAGTAGAAAATGTATGACAGTATATGGGCGTTTATAAATGTCAGTGAAAGGGGGCTTGGCGTCGCTGACAGGAATAATGTACCTAAATGGTGAAACTGGGTGTCGTATAAGCGGTGGATTTCATGGAGATAAAGGTTAACATCCCTCCACCCCTTGCTTAAATCTTGATTCGCTGCTTTGGTCTCAATTAGTAAGACAGGGTGAGTTTTAACGGATAAGCTTAATAAACGGCATCATAATAGCGTAAAAATTAGTGGTTAGAATGAGCAACAGTATTTATTAACTGAGGTGTGTTCATGGTAACGGAAGCAGAAGGGTTACAAATAGTACTGTCGCCGGTTCAGATGGCTGGGATACTTCATAATGCCTCGATTAGCGAAGGAGAAGTGCTGAGTAATCGCTTATGGGGAGGGGTAGGTCTTGCTGGTGGCATGCTTCAAATGCTCGTCGCTGGTGGTATGTGTGCTGCGCCAGATCCTACTATGTTGACAAAAGCAGCTTGTGTCGTAGTTGGAGGGCATGCTGCAGATGTGGTCCATTCTTCTTTTAATCAAATCATAACAGGCAAGTCAAGCAACACAACAACCGCTCAAGCAGTTGCCGCAACAGCAGAAATGTGAGGTAAGGAAAAAGGGACAGCAAATATAATTGCCCTGACGGTTGATTTGGCAGTTCCTGTTGGATTCGCCTCTGCTATAGGTGCGATTAGGGTGGCTGCTATTCGGACGGGTAGAATAAGGTTGGTTGAACATGAGGCTGTTGCTGGTTCTAAGATTGGTGGACATACAATTTCCAAGCATGTTAATAAAGCAGAAAAGGAACTTTTGCATCGACTGGCCACTGATCCGAGAGTAGGTCCTGCCGCAAGTTCTTTTTTTAACTTAAGGGTAGCTGAGCAGGCAATTTCTGAAGCGCTGCATGCGAATAAGCTTTACATTGCGCAGTGGGTTAAGTCTGGTTCGAAAAGAACGTTAACGATTGAGCATTAAATTAGCAACTATAAGGTGGGGGGATATATTAAGAAAGGAACTACCAACTACATCCAAACTTCAAAAATTAGGGTAGTGCTCAAGTCAGAAAACTATAATGGGAAGCCATACTACATACCAACAGCGTATCCAAAACATGGTGATTTAAATGCATGAATATGAAGAAATATATCAGTTAATGGGAGGATATCTCAATCAAGATATCTTTATTATCTGTGATTGTGATACTTTCGAGGAGGCCGTAGAATATTATGTATCGTATGTGGATGAAATAGTATTACGTGAATTATTGGAGGATATTGCCCGTTTTGAAGAGGATTTTCGTAATGATCTAGATGCTGCCTTTGAGGAGCAGTTTTCGCCAGAGGTTGAAATCGCTTCGGTAAGCAATTTTTTTACGCTTCTTCGAGAAACCATCAAGAAGCATTATCCGGACATGGTGTAAGCAAAAAAAAGCCCCTATTCAAAAACCAGTTGGGGTGTATGCCTCCCAATATTTTATGAGATTTTATGATGCGGCATGGTGTGCTGTGAGAAAACCAACAGGGCGTATAGCCTTTGTTTTTGCTGGTTTTGAGCTAATTAAGCCTTGCTTAGAGTTGTCTAGAAATTGGGGGCTTGGCGTCGCCGACAGGAATCGAACCTGTATCGAGAGCTTCGGAAACTCTAATTCTATCCATTGAACTACGGCGACTTTGAAGACTTATTTTTAAGTCTGCCATTTTAGCCTATTTAGCTAGCGAAGATTGCTAATTAAGCACATTTTCTCATTTCAAGTTTAAGGCTTAGCATTTAAAAGCGCTTGCTGTTGTTTCTTTGGCTACAAGTTATCGGATAAATTCAGCCCACTTAAGCAAGTATCGTAAAAAGAGGTATTAAACTCCTACAAATCGCAAGGATATAGTTATAATAGCCTGTTAAGAGAGGAAAGGGAGAGGGACTGTCGCCTGCTTTGGCGGTTTACTTCCCAATCGCTGTCAGTTTTTTAGTGGATAAGTTTATCTCATAATTATTAAGTGATATCTAGGAAACGCATATGAGTTCTACCAATCATAAAGGGTCCAAAACACCCGGCGAAATGTTAAAAGTAGGCGCATTAGTTTTTATTGTGCCCATCATCGTAATTATCTTTTTGATCAAAATGAATTTGGATAATGGCGGTACTGACAGAGCATCAATGGCGCCTGAGATGGTATTAAGTCGTATTGCGCCGGTTGCTCACTACAATACAGGAGCACCATTACCTGAAACTAAAGCTGCTGAGCCCTTAACTGGTGAGCAATTATATAGCAAACTCTGTATGACCTGTCATGACACCGGTCTTTCCGGTGCCCCGATTAAGGGTGATGAAAGTGCGTGGGCTCCTCGTATTGCTCAGGGCGCGGATACGCTATTTAAGCATTCTTTAGAGGGCTTTAATGCGATGCCTGCCAAGGGTGGCGATCTGTCTTTATCTGATGATGAGGTAAAAAACGCCGTGGTCTTTATGGTTAATGCTTCCGGTGGTAGTATTGCGTTTGATGGCGCCGCCGGAGCTGATGAAGCTGCCACTACCGATACAGCGACTAGCGATGATGCAGCAAGCGATGAGGCTGCTGCAACTGAAGCTACGACTAGTGATGAGGCTAGCAGCTCTGACGCTGCAACGAGCGATGCTAATGCATCTGCCACCGAAGAAAGTGCTCCTGCTGCTACGACCGACTCGGCAGCCGAAGAGGCTACGCCAGCAACTGAAGAAGCCGCACCTGCTACAGAAGCTGCGCCAAGTGAGGCACCTGCTGCTGAAACTTCCGCCTCTGCTGAACAAACTGCTGCCCCACAGCCTAGCATTAAGGAAGTGCCTTTAAATCAGCAAGTGCCTGAGCAAGATAGTGCGGTCGGTACGGTTAGTCCAACTCAGGCTGAAGACCCTGCCAATCCTTTAAGTAATTGATTTATAATCAATCCTTATTGTTAGTTTTTGATTAAATATACCTCAAGCTCAAGCGTGTTATAACATTAGCTCTTGAGCTTGAATTTTTAGTAGGGTACTAGTCAGTGCCCTTGCCTTTGACCATCCATAGGCATAGGCAAAGCTCAAGACTTGTCATCGTTGCTTTCCACCTTGGCAGGCTTAAGTTAAACTTATAGGCGTATTGTTTATTTATTTTTTAGACGTCCATTATGTTACAAGACCTAGATCAATTGGCAGCGCGCGTCGAGTTGTTAGTTCAGCTGAGTGAGCGCTTAGTGACAGACCGTGATGAGCTTAATCAGCAGTTAGATGAGCTTCGTACTCAATTATCAGATACTCGTGCAGCGCTTGAGTCCAAGACCAGTGAGCAGCAGCGCTTAAGTGCTGAGCTGCATGAGCTTAAGCAGTCTGCCTTAAGTGATCAGCAGCAGTTGAACGATGAGAATCAGCAATTAAAGCAGCAACTCGCAGCAGTGCAGGCTGAATTAGGCTCCGTCACATCGGAGTTACAGCAGCAAAAAACGCAGTCCGAGCAGTTAAGAGCAGGTGTTAGTCATGCGCGAGACCGGGTGGCTCATGTGTTAGCTAATCTTCCCGGTGGTGCGACTCAGGAGGGTGTGTAGATGGAGCACTTAGAAGTTACGATTTTAGATAAAGAGCTGACCTTAGCGTGCGAAGCTAGCGAAAAGGACAAGCTGTTAGCCGCAGTCAAGCAGGCGAACGATTTAATGACGATGATCAAGCAAAGCAGCAAGATGACCAATGAGCGGGTTGCTTATATGGCGTGTATCCAGTTAGCCTCGCAACTATTGTCTGCCGAGTCGACCGAGGGACCGTTTCAGGGTGTTGCGTACGGCGACTATAAAGCCAAGGTGGATCATATTAATGCCTTACTGGATGAGGGTATTAATCGTCTCAAGTAAGCGCAATTTATCGTTTTGACGTAGCGGCTGACAATGCTATAATAAATCCAACAAAGCTTCATTGCTTTAACAGCTTTCCTGCGGTATTCGTGACCTTGGTTATACATCTCTTACCGATGCTTATGGCTAGGGTAGTTAGCTCAGATGCAGGAGTGAATCTCTCTCGTCAGAGAATCCCGGCGCATCATACGAGCCGACCGCCAACTTGAACTTTTTGGGTTCGAGATGCCGACCTTGACGGTACCGCGGGTTACCCATCTTGTATAAAGTGCCCAACACTGCCTCCACGGTGCTGGGTATTTTTCAATCTATCACGGTCTATGCTATGAGCAATCTATTGGATAATATCTGGCACCAGCGCTTTAGTGATGATGATTATTTCTATGGTACCACGCCAAATGACTTTTTAGTCGAGGCCAGCTCTTATTTGACTGAACATTCTAAGGTGCTTTCACTAGGCGAGGGTGAGGGACGTAACGCCGTTTTCTTGGCTGAGCAGGGTCACCGTCTGACGGCGTTAGATATCGCTTTGTCCGGCTTGCAAAAGGCCTCAAAGCTGGCGCAGGCACGAGGGGTGGCGCTTAAAACCGTACACGCCGATCTGAGCCAATATCAATTTAGCGCAAATGCTTGGGATGCGGTGATTAATATCTTTTGTCATATACACCAGTCTGAGCGTGCTCAATTTCATCAGCAAATACAGGATAGCTTAAAGCCTGGCGGTCTGTTAATTTTTGAGTGCTATAGCACCAAGCAACCGCAGTATCAGACAGGTGGCCCGAGTCATGTGGATTTGTTGTATAGCGCAGAGGAGTTAGCACGCGATTTTGCGGCGATGGATATTCTGCATTTGGCTGAGCTAGAGCGTGAGGTGCATGAGGGGCAGGGGCATACAGGCTTATCTTCCGTGGTACAGTTGATTGCACGCAAAAAGTAGGCATCGAACTATTTTGCCTTAGTTCACTCTAAGCAGTATTCATATCAAGGAGTGAACGATGAGATATTTTAAAGCACTTGTTTTTATTCCCTTACTCTTGAGCACCTCAATGGCGTTTGCCGCAGAGCAGAGGGAGCCTGAGTCGTATGTGCGGGTGGGGGCAGAGGCTTTTCGAGAAGTGGCTGAGGATCGCGCTAATGTTATCCTGACTAAGGAAATTGATGGCGCTGATGAGCGTCAATTATTACGTGATGTGAATCTGGCCATGCGCAGGGTGGCAGAACGTGCCAAGGAGTATTCTGAGCTGAGCTTAGAGACTGGGGATTACTCGGTTCGTAAACACACTCAGTATAAAAAAGATACTAATCAAATTGAGAAAATTACCTACACGGCAGTGGGTAAAATGATAGCGCGCTCAAAGAATTTTGATGAGTTGTTAAAATTTGTCGAGGCCTCTCATGAGGATATGTTGGTGGATGATATTCGCTTTGATGTATCAAGCGAGTTGCGCCAGACCATTGAAAAAGAAATCCTCGAAGAGGCGATCGCATCGTTTAGAGGCAAGGCTGAAACCGTAGCCAAAGGCTTAGGTTATGAGGGTTTTGAAGTGCGTAATATTGATGTTAATGACTCTGCCGCTACTGCGCCGATTAGAAGACCACCGTTGCGACCCATGATGGCACGTGCCATGACGGCAGAGCGTGTGGAGGAGGGCTATGCTGAAGCACCACCCTTAGAGGCCGGTAAGCAAATGGTGCGGGTGTCAGTGTCAGGTCAAATCGTTTTAAAATAATTTCATTTAGCCTAGGAGAAATTCATGAAGTTATCTCATTTAGTGATTCTATTGTCTACGCTTTTGGCGGCGCAGCCAAGTTTGGCTCAAAGTGCCAGTGTGACGGCGGATGAGCGGACCGTGCTCAGTTTGGCGGCTGACTCGTCCAAGGAAGTGGTGCAGGATCGGGTGGTATTGACCCTAAGCAAAGAAGCGCGTGGCGATGATCCTAAGGTCTTGTCAGATGCGGTCAATAAAGCCATTAATCAGGTAATGGCAAGCGGTAAAGATAATCAAAAGTTGGAGCTTAAAAACGGTACCTATAATCTTTGGCCGCAGCAGGATTATGATGACAACGCTAAGCGCACTGGCAAGGTGACCTATGTGGTCAATGGCGAAGTGATTGTGAGCTCTCAGGATCTGGTGGAAGCGACACGTTTTGTGGAGCAGGTGAGTGAGCACATGACGCTATCCAATATCGTATTTGAAATGAGTACGGAGCTGCGTCAGAGTGTAGAAAGTGAGATTCGTGCTGCCGCCATTCAAGCGTTCCAAGCCAAAGCACGAGCAGTGACTAGAGAGTTCGGTTTTGATAATTACGAGATTAAGCAGGTACGTGTAGATGATTCGAGTATGGTCCAATCACCTAGACCGCGCTTAGGTGTAGCGAAAGCTGCCATGGTGCAGAGTGAGGACTACAGTGGTCCGACACTCAGCGCAGGCAAGGAGCGAGTATCGGTTACTGTGAGCGGGGAGATTGCCTTATACTGATGGCAAAAAGAATAATTCCGGCTAATATCATCGGCAAGGAGAGCCATTGACCCATACTGAGGTTGAAGCTTAATAAGCCCAAATGGCTATCCGGCTCGCGACCAAATTCAGCGATAAAGCGGAATACGCCGTAGCCGATTAAAAAGACTGCGCTTACACATCCCGTGGGGCGCGGTTTTTTTGAGTAAAACCATAAAATCACAAACAGCAATATCCCCTCTAAGGCCATTTGATAAAGCTGTGAGGGGTGGCGTGGCACATTATCTACCATTGGGAAAATCATGCCCCAATTACCATTGGTCGGGCGTCCCCAGAGCTCGCCATTCATAAAATTGCCCCAACGACCGAAGGCTAAACCAAGCGGGATTAAGGGTGCGACAAAATCTCCCAGTTGAAAGAAAGTCTTGCCCTCTTTGTGCGCAAAATAAAGCATTGCTACCAAAACACCGATTAAGCCACCATGAAAGGCCATGCCACCGTCCCACACCGCAAAGATTTCCAAGGGGTGGCGTAGATAGTAGCTGAACTGATAAAACAGCACATAGCCTAGGCGACCTCCGACAACCACCCCGATGATGCCGTAAAAGAGTAAGTCCTCAAAGCGCTTTTGCGTAATATCAAAATAGCCTTGTTTAATCCGTTGCCGCCCTAAAAACCACGCAATCGCAAAAGCCAGTAAGTACATTAGCCCATACCAATGCACTTGCAGCGGACCGAGGGAGAGGGCGATGGGATTAAGTTGCGGGTGTTGAATGATCATGTGTTGTAGTAACAAATGTGTGAATGGTTGAATTTAAGCGAGCTAAGCTAAGCATAAGTTTAACGCATTAGCGCTCATTTTTTTGCCAGAAAATATCTTGGTACTCGTTCAGACGATTTAGTTCACGCGCTAACACAAAGAAATAGTCGGATAAGCGATTAAGTAATTGCAGGGATAAATCGCTCACGGGCTCCTCACGATTAAGGAGGACTAAGGAGCGTTCAGCACGACGACTGACGCTGCGGCAAATATGTGCTTGTGCTGCTTGGTGGCAGCCGCCAGGCAGTATAAACTCACGCAACGGTGGTAATTGCTGCAGCATGGTGTCAATGGACGCTTCTAGTGTCGTGACGATGATTGGACTTAAGGCATTGAATCCGGGAACCGCCAGCTCACTACCAAGGTCAAATAAAGCATGCTGAATTGATGACAATAAGCGCAGATGGGCTGGTACTTCGCGCTGCTTCATACCTTGTAGTGCTGTGATTAATAAACCGATATGGCTGTTTAGTTCATCAATATCACCCATGGCGCCAATGCGCGGGTGACTTTTACATAAGCGTTGGCCATCAGCCAAGCTGGTGCTACCCTGGTCACCACTTTTGGTGACGATGGTACTGAGGCGATCTGTCATAGTCCTTGAGTAAATTGTTAAAGGGTGTAATTTTGAAAATAAATCTATTATAGCCAAGCGTAGCAAGAGTTAAACTGTCAGTACGATTTAATGGAGTGATAATTATGAAGATGAAAAAGATATTCGCAGGTCTTTTGGTCGGCTTAGGTGTGTTGGGGGCGGCTACCATGAGTAGTGCGCAGGATGAGGCCTCTGCTCGCGGTGAGGTGCGCCGCCTAGATACGTCCAAGGGTACAGTGACCATTAAGCATGGTGCGATTACAGATTTGAATTTACCCGCCATGACCTTAGTCTATGAGGTGTCGCCAGCGCTTTTACAAGGCATTGAGCCGGGTGATCAGGTGCGCTTTAAGGTGCGTCACCAAGATAATAAATATGAAGTGATTGAGCTTAAGAAGTAGCTAGTAAGCAAAAAAATCCGCCATCAAGCATTGTTTGCTGTGGCGGATTTTGTTGGCTTGAGTGCAGTCAGTTAAAGCACGTAGCGTGCTAAATCTTGGTCGGCTGCGGTCTGATCGAGTTTTTCATTGACATAAGCCGTGTCGATTGTAACCACAGTGCCGGCTTGTGCAGCCGTGGCGCTAAAGGATAAATCCTCTAGCAGTTTTTCCATCACCGTATAAAGACGACGAGCGCCGATGTTTTCAGTAGTTTCATTCACATCAAAGGCAATTTCAGCAATACGTCGAATGCCATCCTCAGTGAAGTCCAGCTCCACCCCCTCTGTGATGAGCAGCGCTTTATATTGCTTGGTGAGGGAGGCATCGGTAGCGGATAGAATCTCTACAAAATCATCCGTACTGAGGGATTCTAGCTCCACCCGAATTGGGAAGCGACCCTGTAGCTCTGGGATGAGATCCGATGGGCGTGATAGATGGAACGCACCAGAGGCGACAAAGAGTATGTGGTCGGTTTTAACAATACCGTATTTGGTATTTACCGTGGTGCCTTCTACCAGCGGCAACAGATCCCGCTGTACACCTTGACGTGATACATCAGCTCCTTGACTCTCTTGGCGTGCGGCAATCTTATCAATCTCGTCTAAAAACACAATACCGTTTTGTTCAGCGTTTAGAATGGCGGCATTACGAATTTCTTCTTCATTTACACGTTTCGCCGCTTCCTCTTCGACTAAGAGTTTAAAGGCGTTACGTACCGTCATTTTCTTAGGTTTGGTATTATCACGTTGCAGACCGGCAAACATGGTGCGCAACTGCTCCGTCATTTCTTCCATGCCCGGAGGGCCCATGATATCGAGCGCTTGAACCGTGTTGGCAACACTGATTTCAATTTCCATATCGTCAATTTGCCCTTCACGTAAGCGCTTACGGAAGTTTTGACGAGCGGCACCCTCTTGGCGGATAGGCTGGTTTTGCGCATCATAGGAGGGCGGGATAATAGCATCTAAAATACGCTCTTCAGCCGCTTCTTCTGCTTGTGTACGCACCCGTTGAAGCTCCTGCTCGCGGGTTTGCTTCACAGACATATCCACTAAGTCACGGATAATGGTCTCCACGTCGCGACCTACATAACCGACCTCGGTAAATTTTGTCGCTTCTACCTTAATAAAAGGTGCATTGGCAAGTTTTGCCAAGCGACGGGCGATTTCTGTTTTACCCACGCCGGTTGGGCCAATCATTAAAATATTTTTAGGGGCAATTTCATGGCGTAAAGGCTCGGGTACTTGTTGACGGCGCCAGCGATTTCTTAAGGCTACTGCAACGGAGCGTTTAGCTTTAGTTTGACCCACAATATTTTTGTCTAATTCCGACACAATTTCTTGGGGCGTCATGATACTTTCGTTGATTTTATAAGTCATTCTAGCAATTCGATTTAAGATTAAAGAGTTTCAATCACGTGATTTTGATTGGTATAAATACATAGGTCGCCAGCGATTTCTAGCGATTTTTTAACAATCTCGGCAGGGGCTAGATCGGTGTTATGTAATAGTGCCAGACCAGCTGATTGGGCATACGCACCACCGGAGCCAATGGCGGCAAGACTGTGTTCTGGTTCCAATACATCGCCATTACCTGTTAAGACGAGCGTGTGCTCCTTATCCGCAACGATCAGCATCGCCTCCAGACGTCGTAGCATACGATCGGTGCGCCAGTCGCGAGTAAGCTCGACCGCAGCACGCATTAAGTGACCGGAATGCTTAATGAGTTTGGCTTCAAAGCGCTCAATTAGGGTAAAGGCATCCGCTGTGGCACCAGCAAAGCCTGCGAGCACCGTGTCATTATGCAGTTTGCGGATTTTGCGGGCCGAGCCCTTCATCACAATATTGCCGAGGGTGACTTGACCGTCACCACCAATAGCGACTTCATTGCCGCGGCGGACACAGATAATTGTTGTAGCGTGAAATTGTTCCATAATGTCTTTTTGATTTTTCATAAAGGGTCATGGCTAGATGGAGTGCTTTGTTGATTTTTCAAGAGCGCATGCCAAAATAAAAAAGCCCGTATCACACGAATGATACGGGCAGCTTGAGCTCGGTTGCTGTGAATAGGGCGCAACTTAATTAAGTGTGCAGCAATTAATCACCGAATTGCTTTTGACGCTTTTCACGACGCTCTTGGGCCTCTAAAGATAAATTAGCGGTTGGGCGCGCCAGTAAACGAGGGATACCGATAGGCTCACCGGTTTCTTCGCACCAACCGTAATCACCCTCATCAATTGAAGCAAGCGATTGCTGTACCTTTTTGAGGAGCTTACGCTCACGATCCCGTGTGCGCAGTTCCAGCGCATGCTCTTCCTCAATGGTAGCGCGGTCGGCAGGATCCGGTACGTACTGCGTCTCACGTAGATTATCCGTGGTTTGGTTAGCATTGTCGAGAATTTCTTTTTCTAAAGCTTTTAAGCGATGTTTGAAAAAGGCCAGTTGCAGATCATTCATATAATCCTCTTCAGGCATCGCTAATAACTGCTCCTCTGTTAAGGTAGCGGCTAACTCTTCTAATTTTTCAGGTGTTTGCTTACTTGCTTTGGCCATTACGCTATTCTCCCAGCTAATAGTCAATCATACATCATTACTTAGTCAAACAATTCTTGAGGCCAGCTAGAAATACATCCTTAGGAAGATTCTTGCCGATAAAAACCAATTTATTATATGGCTTTTCTTTGCCCCAAGCTTTGCCAGGCTCGGTGCCCAATAACATATGTACGCCTTGGAGTAACATACGCTGACGGACACCTTTGAAAAATAAAATGCCTTTATAGCGGTACATGTCAGGACCGTAAAACTGTACCAACCCCCCAAGAAAATCATCCAGTTTATAGGGGTCAAAGGGTTGTTCGGAGCTAAAGACAAAGGCACCGATATCATCTTGATGATGGTGATGATGGTCATGCTCGCAATGCTCATCGCATTCATGATCATGGTGGTGATGGTGAGCCTCATCTTCTGCTTTGAGGAAGTCGGGGTCAATGTCTAGCGCCGAGTCTAGGTTAAAACCCTTCATATCCAGTAATTCATTTAAATCAGTCTCACCGAAATGCACCGCCGTGATATTGACACGCGGGTTCATTTTAATCAGACGCTGACGTAAGCGCTCATACTCATCCTCAGTCACCAGGTCTTTTTTAGAGATTAAAATGCGATCGGCAAAACCGACTTGTGCTTGGGCCTCGTTCTGACGATCAAGAATATCCATCCCGTGCTTGGCGTCAACAATCGTAATGACTCCGTCTAAACGGTAGTATTCGGCCACCACGTCATCCATAAAAAATGTCTGACAAACAGGGCCAGGATTGGCCATGCCGGTGGTTTCAATGATCACGCGGTCAAACTGTAGCTCGCCCCTTTCTCGTTTATGGCGTAAATCTGTCAGCGTGCGCAATAAATCGCCGCGAACGGTGCAACAAATGCAGCCGTTATTGAGCTCAATAATCTGCTCATCGCTTTCCTGCACTAAGAGCTCATTATCAATGCTTTCGGGGCCAAACTCATTTTCAATCACGGCAATACGTTGACCGTGAAACTCACTTAATATGCGTTTAAGTAATGTGGTTTTGCCGGCGCCTAAAAACCCGGTAAGAATGGTCACAGGCAGCATTTGCTCAGCTTGCTTTTCAGTAACAGCCATACAATTCTTCTAATTAAATCAAAAATTAATAGAAGATTACAGCACAGCTTTAGAGATATAGCAAATAAAATAGGCTGAATGGGGATAAAAATACTTAAGCAATTGTAATAATCTTGCCATAAGTGTGTGTCCCGGCGCTAGGCTAGGCCTCATGGGTGGGCAGCGGCTGGGAGTTTAAGCGCTTTGCTGGCTACACTTTTTGCAAATGGCACGAATCTCAGTTTGGGCGCTTTTTTGCACAAAACCGGTTTGCGTAATTAAGGCTTGTAATTTGTGGCTAACATCTGGTACATCCACTTCGGATACTAAGCCACAATCAGTACAGACGATCAGTAAATTATGATCATGTCCGTGCAACTCGATGTCATTACAGGCAGTCCAGCCGTTAAGCGCATCTAAACGATGAATAAAGCCCTCGGCTTCAAGAAATTCCAAGGCACGGTAAACCGTGGCAGGCTTGGCGCTAGGGAAGTCCTTGACCATCAGATCAAGAATCTCATAGGCCTTCATACAACGCTCATCACTGACGATCAGCGCTAATACCTGCTTACGAATCGGTGTTAAGCGCTTACCCCGAGACTGGCAAATGGTCTCTGCTTGATGAAGAAAGTCGTCAAGAGGTAGAACAGCTTTAGTCTGAATCATTGCTTTGTGCCTATCCAAAATCGAAGATGAATGGATTGATAAATAGTCGTTCTAGTTATAATATAACAAATCAAACAAAATCTATGTATAATACATTATATTATAACAATCCAACTCCTTAGATGTTGATATGAACAGTTCTGACAGCGTTTTTACCAGCCAGCAAGTCCATGACATCGGTTGTCGTTGCCGCTCATGCTTGACCATGTCAGCATTAAAGCGGACCTCAGCTGTGTTTTTGGTGTTGCTTTTGCTTTGGACCGTGGTATTTGTAGCGATGGGTTGGGATTTGACCCGTCTGTTTTAGTCTTTATGCCGCCGAGATCTTGCGGCATGCATTTCTTGTGATTCTGAGTTATTGTTTTAAGCTTATAGGGTTTTATGAGCAGTGATGTCTTGCGCCTGAATAATGTCACTTTAGCATGGGGTAACCAGACCATTCTAAAGGAGATTAGTGGCGGCTTTAGAAGAGGCTCGTTTACTGCTATTGTAGGACCTAATGGTGCAGGCAAATCCACCTTAATTAAGGCCCTGGCTGGTCAGTTAGCACCTAAGTCGGGGGAGATTCTGTTGGCACCAGAATTCAAACGTAATATCGCACTGTTGCCGCAACAAAGCGAGTTGGATCGCGATTTTCCCATGACCACCTTTGACTTAGTCAGCATGGGCGTATGGCGCCATTTAGGCCCCTTTCGATCCTTATCTTCGGCGCAACGTCAGCAGATTATGCAGGCTTTAGTCCAAGTCGGTTTGGTAGAGCAGGCGCAGGATTTGATTGGTAGTTTATCCGGTGGGCAGTTGCAACGGGCCTTGTTTGCCCGATTATTAGTGCGTGATGCGCAATTGATTATTTTAGATGAGCCCTTTGCTGCGGTTGATGAAGAAACGCAAGAGGGGCTCATTCCTATTTTGCAGCAATGGCATCGTGACGGTCGCACCTTATTGATTGTTTTGCACGATGAGGAATTGGTGCAGCGCATTGTCCCGGAAACCTTAGTGATCGGGCGTGGTGTTGTGGCTTGGGGGCCGACCGCAGAGACCTTTACCACGGCTAATATGCGTACCGCACAACGTCGATGTCGTGCGATAGGATAGGGGGCGACGATGTATGAGTTATTAGTACAGCCCTTTGTTGAATTTGCCTTTATGCGGCGCGCCTTGTTTGGGGCCATCTTTTTATCCATGATTGCCGCACCACTAGGAATTTTTCTGATTTTGAGACGCTTAAGTCTGGTTAGTGATGCAATGACGCATGCTATTTTGCCGGGCGTTGCTTTGGGCTTTTTCTGGGCCGGTAATTCGATGCTAGCGATGTTGCTGGGGGGCTTGATCACTGGATTTGTGGTGGCCTTAATGGCGGGTTTTATTTCCCGTCATACCAGTCTAAAAGAGGATGCCAGTTTTGCTGCCTTTTATTTAATTTCCTTGGGGCTTGGCGTTTTTCTGATTTCCGTGCGCGGCACGAATGTGGATCTGATGCATGTGCTTTTTGGTTCGATTTTGTCCATCAGTGATGAGTCTTTATTCACCACGATGTGCGTCAGTAGCGTCTCGATTTTGATTTTGGCCTTGATCTATAGACCCTTAGTGTTGGATTGTTTTGATCCCGTGTTTTTAAGGGTGGAGTTGGGTAGACGCTCGTGGGTGTTTAGTATTTTTATTGTGCTGCTGGTAGTGAATCTGGTTGCAGGATTTCAGATTTTGGGTACTTTGATGGTGGTGGGCGTCGTGATTTTACCTGCTATCACAGCCCGCTTTTTGGGTCGAACGCTCGGCTTCCAGCTGATTATAGCGCCGCTTGTTGGGGTGTTTTGTCAGTATGTCGGTTTAGTGATTTCCTATGCTTATGATTTGCCAACATCAGCCATCATCATTTTAATTAATGGCATTGTGACGGTATTGGCCATGCTATTTGGTCCTTATGGTAGTGTGCGCAAGCGTTATCAAGCCTAAGTTTTTTCAAAACAGCCATTATAAACACATGGAGATGATATGAAGTTATCGCGTATTTTAACAGTGCTAGCGGCCGCCTCCGTTGCTAGCTTTGGTCACTGGTCTGTGGCTCAGGCTGAGCAGCTCAAGGTAGTCAGTAGTTTTAGTATTATTGGTGATTTAGTAAAAAATGTGGGTGGTGAACACGTTGTGGTTAGCAATTTAGCTGGTCATGATGTTGATTTGCATCATTTTGAGCCTAAGCCAAGTGATGTCAAAAAATTAACGCCTGCAGAGGGCGCAAAGTTGCTATTTATTAATGGTCTTGAGCTGGAGCCTTGGGCTGAGCGCTTAAAGCAATCGTCAGGCTTTAAGGGTGAGACTGTGGTGGTGAGTGAGGGGATTAAGCCACTTAAGTTCGATGATATTCATCACGATCATGACCACGATCATGAACACGATCACGATCATGCGCATGAAGACGACCATCATCATGAGCACGAGCACGATCATCACGAGCATGATGGGCATAACCATGGCGAATGGGATCCGCACGCATGGCAAAATCCTCAAAATGCCGTGATTTACGTAGATAATATTCTGAACGCATTGAAAAAAGCTGATCCAGCGAATGCCACTAGCTACGAGGCCAATGCTGAGCAATACCTGGCTCAAATCAAGCAGCTTGATGCCGAGATTAAAAAAGCCTTTGCTGCCTTAACTAAGGAACAACGTCGCTTTGGTACGAATCATGAGGCCTTTGCTTATTTTGCTGAAGCTTATGACTTGACGCAAATCCCTGTTACCGGTGTTAGTGGGGGCGAGCCATCTGCGGCACAAGTGGCAGCCGTTTCTAAACGCCTTAAGCAGGAAGGGGTTAGGGCTGTGTTTTTTGAAAACACCACCAATAATCGCTTAATCGAGCAAGTGGCACATGATGCGGGCGTGAAGGTCGGTGGCACCTTGGTGGCCGATGCCTTAGAAAAAGAGGGTGAGGGTGCTAGCTATCTTGGCATGATTAAGAAAAATGCCGATACCTTATTAGACGCCTTAAAGTAGTTTTTAAAGACTGATGTCGTTGAACCGGCGGTTCTTCTGTTGAGGGGCCGTCGGTTTTTTTTGATTCCATTACTAGGCTCAACTTTGGACGGGTGACACAACCGCATTTTCTAATTTCTTAGTTTAAATTTAGAGCGCTGACTTTAAGTATTCCTTTTGTCTTGGTAGTATGATGCTTGAGGCTAATTTAGTTTCACGAATTGTTAGCGCATAGTGAATTTCAATGTTTAGAGGTTTAGAGATGACGGACAAGACCGCATTTACAGCACAAGAAGTGGCTGATTTTTTACAACAAAATCCTAGTTTTTTTAAAGATCATGCGGATGTTTTTTTGTCAATGACGATCGAGGATGAGACGGGTGGCGGCACCTTGTCATTGGCGCAACGCCAGCTTGCGGATTTGCGCAGTAAATTAAAAAAGCAGGATTTTCATTTAAAAGAATTGTCGTTATACGCCATGGAAAATCAGGACATTAGCCAGTCGCTGTTGCAATGGTGTGTGTATATGTTGGCTGAAAATGATGCCGCCTATTTACCTCAACTCTGTATTGATAGTTTAGAGCATTGCTTCCCCGGTTTAAAGGTAGCCATTAAGCTATGGCCTTGCCCGGAGCAGATTCAGTCACAATTTGATGGCGCATCACAGGAGTTGATAGCCTATGTGCAGCAAATGGAGCAGCCCTATTGTGGTCGTAGTTATCCTGAGGAGATGAATGCTTGGTTTGAGCGTACGCCAGCCTCTGTGGCGATTTTGCCTTTAGATGACGAACGTTCTGATATCGGTGTGCTGGTGTTTGCCTCAGATGATCCAGAGCATTTTCAAGAGGGTATGGGCATTAGCTTTTTATTAATTATTTCAGCCTTGGCCGGATCAGCCTTAAGTCGCACAATGCGCTAGGAAGAGTCGATGAAAGTAGTATTTGCCGGTACCCCGGAGTTTGCACGCTTAGCTTATGCGGCAATAGCTGATGCAGGTTTTGATGTTCCTCTCGTGATGACGCAGCCGGATCGGCGTGCGGGGCGAGGGATGAAGTTAAGTCCCAGTGCGGTGAAGCAGGAGGCCTTAGCGCGTGGCGCAGAGCTGATACAGCCGCTGAGCCTGCGTTTAGATGGTAAGCACCCTGAAGAGGCGATAGCAGCCAGGGAGGCATTGAAAGCGGTGCAACCAGATGTGATCGTGGTGGCTGCTTATGGCTTGATTCTGCCACAGTGGACCTTGGATTTAGCACCTTATGGTTGCTTAAATATTCATGCTAGTTTATTGCCGCGTTGGCGTGGTGCCGCACCGATTCAGCGCGCTATCGAAGCGGGTGATGAGTATAGTGGCATCGGTATTATGCAGATGGAAGCCGGTTTGGATACGGGGCCCGTGCTATTAGAAAAGCAGCTTAAGATTGGGCGTATGAATGCGGCTCAATTGCATGATGCCTTAGCAAGCCTAGGCGCTGAGGCCATCGTGGAGGTGTTAACTAAATTAGCTGCCGAGGGCGATGCGGCCTTTGAGCCTAGCGTGCAGGCGAAGGAGGGCGTGACCTATGCTGCTAAGCTGACAAAGGAAGATGCCTTATTAGACTGGGCTGAGTCGGCGATGGTGTTGGAGCGCCGGATTCGTGCCTTTACACCGGTGCCGGGTGCGCGTGTTAATTTAGCGGGTTTTGATGAGCCGGTGAAGGTATGGTCGGCTGAGCTGCTTGAGACAGCACATGAGCTTGCGCCGGGTACGATTTTGGCGCGCTCAGCAGAGGGGGTGGATGTGGCGTGTGGTCAAGGTGCGCTCCGCTTAACTGAGCTGCAACGAGCAGGCGGTCGACGCCAGACGGCTGAGCAATTTATTCAGGGCTGGCGCAATTAATAGGTTATGGCAGGGTCGAGCGGGCGGTTTAAGCGTCCGCCCCTTTGCTTCACCTGCCAAAACTGCTACTCAAGGCGTGGTTTGTTTAGGCTTCCTCAACGGTATCGGCAAATAAATCATAGGCATCGGCATCGGTCACAACGCACTTGACGATATCGCCGGGTGCCAGCTCATAGGGACTATCCACATACACCACGCCGTCAATTTCCGGCGCATCTGCTGCGGAACGACCGATGGCAATACCCTGCTCATTTAATTCATCAATGAGCACCTCGATGGTGGTACCGATTTTCTTTTGTAATTTGGCGGCAGAAATGGCTTGTTGATGGGCCATAAAGCGCTCCCAGCGCTCTTGCTTCACCTCCTCGGGTACCGGATCAGCGAGTTCATTTGCTGGTGCACCCTCAACCGCTGAATACTTAAAGCAGCCCACACGATCGAGTTGGGCTTCAGTTAGCCAGTCAAGTAAATACTGGAAGTCCTCCTCGGTCTCACCAGGGAAGCCCACAATAAAGGTGGAGCGAATGGTGATATCCGGGCATTGCTCACGCCACTGATGAATACGGGCGAGGGTGCGATCCTCAAAGGCCGGTCGTTTCATGGCACGGAGGATTTTGGGGCTGGCATGCTGAAACGGAATATCTAAGTAGGGCAGGATCTTGCCCTCAGCCATCAATGGAATCACATCATCCACATTAGGGTAGGGGTAAACATAGTGTAAGCGCACCCACAGGCCTAACTCACTTAAGGCCTCGCACAGCGCTGTCATTTGAGTTTTGATGGGTCGCCCCTGCCAGAAATCGGTGCGATACTTGACATCCACACCATAGGCACTGGTGTCCTGAGAAATCACTAAAATCTCTTTGACACCAGCATTAGCCAAGCGTTTGGCCTCATCCATCACATCGCCGATGGGGCGGCTGACCAAGCGGCCACGCATGGAGGGGATAATACAGAAGGCACAGGAGTGATTACAGCCCTCGGAGATTTTGAGATAGGCATAGTGACGCGGTGTTAGACGAATGCCTTGAGGCGGCACTAAATCCACAAAGGGGTCATGCTCAATCATCGGTGGCGCTGCTTCATGTACCGCACGCACCACTTCTTCATATTGTTGAGGGCCGGTAACCGATAGGACGCTCGGATGGACTTGGCGAATCGTATCTTCCTCCACCCCCATGCAACCGGTCACAATCACTCGGCCATTTTCTGCCAAGGCCTCACCAATTGCGTCCAAGGACTCTGCTTTGGCACTGTCGATAAAGCCGCAAGTATTGACCACGACCACATCAGCGCCCTCATAGGTGGGCGAGATTTCATAACCCTCTAAGCGTAATTGCGTCAGAATACGCTCAGAATCTACCAAGGCTTTAGGACAGCCTAAGCTGACAAAGCCGACTTTTGGAGAGTTCATAATTAATGCTAATTTATTGAATAAAGAATTGAATTTTTGACTGATGAAGCTGATTTTAGCATTTTACAGAGTAAACTAGAGGCTGAATTTCTCACACCCTTAACTATGTCACAAATCCCTTTATCCGAGCTGCTTGCTGAAACTGCCACAGTCATCCATCAGGTGATGCAAGGTCAGTCCCTGTCCCGTTTATTACCTGCGGTGGATGAGCGTCATCGAGCCGGTGTGCAGGCACTTAGTTTTTTTGCGTTAAGGCACTGGCATCGTGGCCTAGCCCTAAGTGAGCAGTTGCTAAGTAAAAAAGCGCCGAACCCCTTGTTTAAATCCTTGTTAGCGCTTTCACTGACACTCTTAAGTGCTGAGGATTTTGCTGAGTTGGCGCAGGATGAGCCCCAGGCGAGCGACTATCCGGTATATGAGGCCTTTACCTTGGTGAATCAGGCGGTCAAAGCCGCTACGCTGCATCGTAAAACCGCCCCTTTTAAGGGTCTGCTAAATGCCTGCCTAAGACGTTATCAACGCGAATCGGCGAGTTTAGTAGCGCAGGTGATGCAGCAGGTGGAGGTGCGTTATAACTTTCCTGCTTGGTGGATTGATGCCCTAGCTAAAGCCTATCCTCAGGACTATGCGGCGCTTTTACAGGCAGCCAATCAGCCAGCTGCTTTATGCCTCAGGGTTAATCGGCGTCAAGTGAGCTTAGCGCAATTTCAAGCGAAGTTGGCAGCGGCAGGTATACGCACTAAGCAGCTAGATGAGGATGCGCTGATGCTGGAGCAAGCAATCCCTGTGCCGCAAATACCCGGCTATGCCGAAGGTCATTTTTCAGTACAGGACTTGGCGGCCCAGCAGGCCATTAAAATGTTGCCATTAAAAGATGGGATGCGGGTGCTAGATGCCTGTGCAGCGCCTGGCGGTAAAACCGCACATATGCTTGAGCATTATGATCTGGATATGAGTATCTTGGATGTGGATGCGCGACGTTTGGCACAAGTGCATGAGAATTTGGCGCGCTTAAAATTGCTCAAAGCCGATCATGCGGATAATCCGCACTATCAAATTCGTACCGTAGTAGCTGATGCGGCGGCTCTCGATCGTTGGTATGACGGCAAGCCCTTTGATGTGATTATGGCGGATGTGCCTTGCACGGCGGCTGGTATTGTGCGACGTCATCCGGATATCAAGTGGCTACGTCGTCCTGAGGATGTTCACAAAACCGCCGCATTGCAGCGACGCATTGTGTCGGCCCTCTGGAGTACGCTCAAAGCGGGCGGACATTTACTGTATATTACCTGCTCCATTTTTCCTGAAGAGGGTGAGTTGCAAGCTACTTATTTAGCCAAGCATTTGCCGGGGGCGCAGCGATTGCCAGCCTTGGGGCAGCTATTGGCATTGCCTGACGAACATGGCATAGTAAAGCATGACGGTTTCTTTTATGCGCTTTTTAGGAAGTCTGACTAAAGACTGGCGCTAGCAGTGATTTTCCGGATGATGAAGCAAGCTAAGCAATTATTCTTTAAGCTGAGGTGGCGGTTGCTACTGCTACTATGTATTGCGGTGGCGGCTTGCTCGCAAACGACGCAGCCCACTGACGAGGATGAAGCCGGGGCGAGTAGCTCAGGCGCAACGGTTGAAGCGATTGAGGTACTGGCTTATGAGATAGGACAAAATGGCCCCCGGCTGCAGTTAAAAGCTGATTTGGCGCTACAGCCAGACCCTGAGTTGGTGAATGCTGCCTTACGTGGTGTGCCGCTAAACTTTGTGTATGAGATTGAGATTAGCGAGCCTTATTGGTATTTTTTTAAGAAAAAAGTCGCTTATCAATCGCAAGCATGGTTAATTAACTATCAACCATTGCTAAGGCAGTGGAGTGTTAAAGACAATCAGCGTACCTATCAGGAAATCTCACTCGAAGATTCGCTAGAGCATATTAGTAGCACCAAGACTTGGACCCTGAGCTTGGATGCCCCTTTGGCACGGGATAAGGTTTATACGGCCAGGTTGCGACTGCACCTAGATACGACCCAATTACCTGGTGCTTTTCAGTTTAATTTATTTAATTTCCGCAGTGTTTGGTCACTTTCATCAGAATGGCAAAGCTTACTATTTCAACCATCCATCTAAAAATCCAGCGACTCATCAGTTGGCTTTTGAAACTAGGCTTGGTGTTGGGCGTGTTAAGCCTGATTACCTTGTTGTTTATGTTATTTCGAGCGACGGATAATGTGTCGGGATTGACGCGGCAATTCGATTTATTGTTGATGTTAAACGGTGTGTTGACACTGATTATGGTGTTGTGGGTCAGCATCTTAATGGTACGTTTGATTCGACAAATTCGTAGAAAGCAGTTTGGTGCCCGTTTAACCAGTCGTTTTGCCTTTGTTTTTGCCTTAATGGCGGTGGTGCCGGGGGTGCTGATTTACATTATTTCCGTGCAATTTATGGCAAAGTCAGTGGAATCGTGGTTTAACGTCAAAGTGGATAGTGCTTTAGACTCCGGTTTATCCTTGGGTCGCGCCACGATGAATGGCTATGTGCAGGATTTAGCGACCCGTGCACGGCTAATGTCTTTGGAACTAAGTGGTTTAAATGACTCCGATATGGCGTTGAGCCTCGCTCGTCAGCGTGAGGCCAATCCAGTGATCGCTGATGCCCTCGTTTTTTCTGGCGCATCGGGTAATCGAGTGATTGCTTTTGCTGGTTCCGGATTTGGTAGTTTATTGCCGGAGCTACCTTCGGCTGCCTTGATGAATCAGCTGCGCCTGTCAAATAGCTATGCCCAAGCGGAGCTGATGCCGAATTCCGATCCAGAACAGCCGCTGTATCGTATTCGGGTCATTGTGCCAGTCGTTGCCAAGCAATTGCGTTATGACAGTTTAAACTTTAGTGCCACGCCTGCAGAGGGGTATTGGCTACAAATCACCCGCGCCATTCCGGATAATGTCACCTTTAATATGAATGAGGTGCAGCAGGGGATACGTGATTACGAGGAGTTGTCTTTATCGCGCAGCAGTTTACGGCGCTTATTTACCATTACCTTAACCTTAGCCTTGGTGATGACGGTATTAGCATCGTTAGCGGCCGCATTAAGCTTGGCTAGACGTGTGGTGCGACCTTTATTAACACTGGCAGAGGGGACGCAAGCCGTGGCGGCGGGTGACTATAGACCCTTGCCCGAGCCTAAATTGCGTGATGAGATTTCTCAGTTGACCCGCTCCTTTAATGTGATGACCTATCAACTGGATGAAGCGCGTCGTCAGGTGGAGTCGAATCGTCAGCAATTGGAAAAGTCCAATGTGTATTTAGAAAACGTGATGGCCAGTCTCAGCACTGGCGTGATAGTTTTTGATACACGTTTTAATGTGAGCACGGTTAACCGAGGCGCTGGTGATATTTTACGTACGGAGCTACGCGCTGCGCAGGGGCGCCCTTTGGAGTTTATTAAGGGCTTAAATGAATTTACCAAAGCCATTCGCAACGCCTTTGCTAAGCACGCAGCGGTCGAGTCGGAGCGTGACTATTGGCAAGAGCAGATTGAATTAAACTTTGATGAGGCCAATACCTCCACTGAGAGTTTGGATCAGCATCGCATCACCACCTTATTAATGCGTGGTACACGTTTGATGGTAGATAATCATTTCACGGGTTATTTGGTGGTGTTTGATGATATTTCTGAAGTGATGTCGGCTAGTCGCACCGTGGCTTGGGGCGAAGTGGCACGGCGTTTGGCGCATGAGATCAAGAATCCGCTCACCCCGATTCAGCTCTCAGCTGAACGCTTAGCGATGAAGTTAGAGGATAAGCTGGATGAAAAAGATGCGGCCATGTTGCTGCGCTCAACCAATACCATTATCAATCAAGTCACCTCATTGAAAAACATGGTCAATGACTTCCGTGATTATGCGCGGACGCCACCAGCCGTGTTTACTGCGGTCGATATTAATGCGCTGATTTTAGATGTGGCCGTACTCTATGGGTGGGATCCGGAACAAAAGCACAAGGAAGAGCCTTTGTCGCGCCAACTCGCGCTGTGTCTGGATGATCAGCTGCCCTTGGTTGAGGCCGATCAAAGCCAATTACGACAAGTTCTGAATAATTTACTCGCCAATGCCCGTGATGCGATGGAAGGCTTGGAGCTAGTAGGGGATGAGCCCGGTATTAAAATCAGCACGAAGTACTTGGCATCGGAGCAGCTGAGTAAGCAAAAGCAAGATATGGTGCGTATTATAATTGAAGATAGGGGTACAGGCTTTCCTGAGCATGTGTTACAAAATGTCTTTGAGCCTTATGTCACCACGAAAAAAACTGGTAGCGGTCTGGGTTTGGCGATTGTGCGTAAAATCATTGAGGAGCATCATGGCAAGATCGAGATAGCGAATGCTAAAAGTGGTGGCGCTCGTATATCAATTTTGTTGACTCGACTTGCTCCGCTAGGAAAAAAGTAACAAAGCGTTGTTATAATTAGATTAATCACATTTTTACAACAATCTAGGACCTATCGATAAGCCGTCACATGCTTGTGCACTTGATTGGTTCAGAAAAAAGTTGAGGTATTTTTATATGGCCAAAATTCTGGTGGTCGACGATGAAATTGGTATTCGCGAGCTACTGTCTGAGATCCTGTATGATGAGGGTCACACGGTAGAGCTAGCGGAAAATGCATCCGAAGCTCGCGCTGCGCGTTTGCGTTATCGCCCAGATTTGGTGTTATTAGATATCTGGATGCCGGATACGGATGGGGTGAGCTTACTCAAGGAGTGGGGCGCTCAGGGCTTACTCGATATGCCGGTGGTGATGATGAGTGGTCATGCCACGATTGATACGGCGGTAGAAGCCACGCGTATTGGTGCAGTGGACTTTTTAGAAAAGCCTATCACCATGCAAAAGCTGCTTAAGACGGTACAGTCCTGCTTGTCGCGCCCGGTGATCCGCAAAGAAGCGCCGGCAGCGCCGGCAGCCACGACGACCGAGGCGCCACAGGCCGATAGTGGTAGCCCGGCTACACCGTCGACTGCAGCAGCGCCGGCGGTGGCAGCAGTGGCGATAGCTCCCGACGATCATATTAGTTCAGGTATGTTGGGACGCATTTCTTTAGATTTGCCATTGCGCGAAGCACGAGATGAGTTTGAGCGTGCTTATTTTGAGTATCATTTGGTACAGGAAAATGGTAGTATGACCCGCATTTCCGAAAGTACGGGTCTGGAGCGTACCCATTTGTATCGTAAATTGCGTCAGTTGGGGATCGATACATCACGTAAGCGCAATAGCGGTAACTAGTCCTGTCTGTCCTGCGATAGCGGTTCTGTTATCGCCCTGTTATCGCATGACGAGCTGATTAGAGCCTAATTATGAAAATTCTTATTGTGGGTGTGGGCCGTGTCGGTTGCAGCTTGGCGCAAAATTTGGTCAGTGGCAAAGACGACGTTACCGTGGTGGATATTAACCGTGAGCGCCTGAGCGAGCTGCAGGAGCGCTTTGATTTACGCACGGTTTATGGTGATGCCAGTTCACCGCAAGTGCTAGAGGAGGCTGGTGCACATGACGCTGACCTACTGGTAGCCTGCTCAGCTTCTGATGCGGTTAACTTGATGGCGTGTTATTTGGGACGCGAGGTGTTTAATATACCGCGCCGAATTGCTCGCATCCGCACTCATTACTATCATACGCATCTTGAATTTGCCAAAGAAAAGTTCGGTGTGGATCACATCATTAACCCCGAACGAAGTATCACCGACTATCTCTTTCACTTAGTCGAGTTTCCCGAGGTCTTGGAAATTGTCGACTTTGCGCATGGCTTAGTGTCATTATTAACCTTAAAGGTTGGTGGTAAAAGCCAATTTCTTAAGTTGCAGGTTAATGAAAACCACTTAAATTTGCCGGACTCCAATGGTCGTATTCTAGAAGTTATCCGGCAGGAAAAGACATTGCCATTGGAGCGTACCTTCAGTTTGGAGCGTCATGACGAGGTAGTCTTGGCGGTGGATACGGCGGAGGCGCGTAAAGCCATTAAGCAATTACATAAGCGGATGCATCGGGTCCGAAATATTATGATTGCCGGTGGTGGTAATATTGGCGAGCGCTTGGCCCGCCTCTTGGCTAATGACGATTATAATGTGCGCATCATTGAGATGAATGAAGAGCGTTGTCATGAGCTAGCGCGTAGCTTGCCAGAAAATGTGATCGTGCTGCATGGCAACAGCACCGATGAGACCTTGTTATTAGATGAGCATGTGATGGATATGGATGCTTTTTTGGCAGTGACTAATGCCGATGAGGATAATATCATGGCCTCCTTATTAGCCAAGCGTCTCGGTGCTGAAAAGGTGCTCACCTTAATTTCCCGTCAATCGTACGGTGAATTGATTCGCGGTAGTGCGATTGATATTGCCGTATCACCCATTTGGACCACGATTAGTGCCTTAATGCGTGATTTAAAGCAGGGGTCGGTTGAGCGCGGACACCGCTTACGCCAAGGGCGCTCTGAGGCGGTGGAGTTTAAGGTCTTGGGCGACTCGTCGAATTCTAAACTGGTGGGCCGCACCGTGGGCGAAATTCGTTGGCCTAAAAACGCTGTCGTAGCGGCTATTGTGCGAGAGGGTCGAGTGATTATCCCAGTGCCTACCACAACCATCAATCACGAGGATCATGTGATTATGTATGCAAGCGATCCGCGCACCATGGAACAAGTCAATAAGCTCTTCCAAGTCTCGGCGCTAGTGCTGTAAGCACACGCATGATGCAGTTGCAAAGGAATAGGAAGACGTAGGCGAATTTTTATGTATCACACCCTAAATTCTCTACATAAATTAGGCATGGTCGTGATGGCTTTTTCACTGACCTTAGTTTTCCCATTTGTGTTGTCGATTCTGATTGATGACGGAGCCGCCCGCTATTTTGTGATGCCAGCAGTGGGTGCTTTTGTGTTTGGTTTGTTGTTGACCGTACTGTGCTTTCCCTTTCGTGGTGCCTTACGCCGGCGTGAAGGGATTTTGGTGGTCTTTTTATCTTGGATCTGCTTGGCCTTTATCGGTTCATTGCCGATTTATTTTGCTGAACAGCTCTTGCAAGAGGATTTTGGTATTGCCAAGGCGGTTTTTGAAGGCGTATCCGGTCTAACCACTACCGGTGCCTCGGTGATTAATGAGGTTGAGCGACTGCCTATCTCGGTTAATATCTGGCGTCACTCCCTGTTATGGTTTGGTGGCATGGGGATTTTATTATTAGCCGTTGCGATCTTGCCGCTCTTTAATGTCGGTGGACGTGAGGTGATGATGAGTGAAATGCCCGGGCCGCTTAAGGATGAGCGTTTGACGCCACGGATTGCGAGCACGGCTAAAACGCTATATGGTATCTATTTTGTGGCTTCGGTGCTTTGCCTGATTGCCTATCGAGTTGCCGGCTTAAACTGGTTTGACGCCTGGTGTCATGCGGCTTCGACCATGGCCTTGGGCGGTTTTTCTAGCTTTAATGCTAGCTTTCAAAGCATTGATAATGTCGCTGTGGATGCGGTGGCCGTGGTCTTTATGCTGTTTGCTGGGATTAACTTTGCCACCCACTTTAAGGTCTTACGTAACCGCAGCCTACGCTTGTATGCTTATTGTCCTGAGGCCCTACCATTTCTCAAGCTGGTATTGGGTAGTGGCTTGATTATCAGTGCCATACTTTATTTTAATGGTAACTATGCTACCTGGTTTGAAGCGTTACGTTACGGTATTTTTAATACAGTGTCTGTTGCCACCACCACCGGTTTTGCGAATGTTGACTATCTGACTTGGCCCTTTGTGATACCGGTGTATATGTTAGCGCTGGGTTCGTTTGCTTCGTCCGGCGGCTCGACGGGTGGGGGCATCAAGTTAATTCGCATCTTATTAGTTTTTCGACGGATTCGGGTGGAAATGTTAAAGCTCCTGCATCCGCACGGGCTGTTTCCGGTGCGTTTTAAAACAACCGTCGTGTCCGATTCGGTGCTGTTATCAGTGATGACATTTCTTGCGCTCTATATGATGACCTTGATGGTGGTCTTTGCGCTTTTGGCCTTAGGTGGCGCCGACCCTATTTCGGCTTCCAGTGCTGCTGTGGCCTTGGTAGCCAATATTGGTCCGGCTATCGGTTCGGTTGGACCAATGAGTAACTATGCCCACTTTAATGATTTTCAGCTGTGGGTGAGTAGTGCGGCGATGCTGGTGGGCCGTTTGGAATTATTAACCGCTTTTGTGATTTTTACGCCACATTTCTGGCGGCGCTAACGGCTCTTAGGGGCGGGCTAAGTGTCGCTTGAAGCTTGCGCTGTTGCTGTTAAATACCGCCCACGAAGCCTATCTGGCGCCAAGCCTCATACACGGTAATGGCCACACTATTGGCCAAGTTAAGGCTGCGACTGGTGTTCACCATGGGTAAGCGGATGGATTGCTCTCTGCCGATAAGGTCCCACTCAGCGGGCTTTAAACCAGCGGTTTCACGACCGAAAATAAAGCAATCGCCATCCTGAAAGCTGATTTGCCCCAAGTTGCGCTGCCCCTTACTCGACAGGGCAAAACAGCGATCCTTGGCAGCGCCGGTGGTGCCAATGGCTTCCGCTAAACTATCGTGTGTCTTTAACTCCGCCCACTCGTGATAATCTAAACCCGCACGCTTTAGGCGCTTGTCGTCGAGCTCAAAACTAAAGGGCTTGACGAGGTGTAAGGTGCAGCCGGTATTTGCTGTTAGCCGGATAATATTGCCGGTGTTAGCGGGGATTTCGGGGCAAACAAGGATAATATGAAACACAATAATTTGAATTTAAAATACTAATAACTAGCACGTGCCAAGACTATCGCATGCACCCGCTTAACGCCGGCGGCTTTTAAAGCTTGGCTCGCACTATCCAGGGTGGCGCCACTGGTCATGATGTCGTCCACTAAAATCACCAAGGGCACCTCAAGGCGTGCTGAACAATAATACAGATCACGTACATTGAGCCGTCGTCCCACACTGTCTAAGGCTTTTTGCTCAATAGAGTGATGCCCTTGCGCTCGATGTAGGCTGTGGTGGTCAATGCGCCATGCATTTAGCCTAGCAAGTTCCTTGGCAATTTCTGATGCAGGATTATAACCCCTTTTTTTAAGGGATTGATTACTGGCGGGAAGGGGGATACATAAAGTTGCCGGTGGGATAGTAATGCCTTGCCGCTGTAAGCGTGCTTGTAAAAGCTTGGCAAATGGCTTAGCCAAAGCCAATTGACCAGAGTTTTTATAGCGTAAAACTAAGGACTTCATGGGTTGCACATAGTCAAAGGCAATGCTCAGTTTGTCATAGCGCGGTTTCAATAAATAGCAAGCCTCACAATAGTCTAAGCCCCTAAGCGCAAGATGACAGCGTGGACAACGATGCTGATGGCTGTCACTGGCGGTCAAAATATCCTCACTACATGCGGCACAAAAGCTGCCAGCAAGGCAGAGCTCCTGACACAGAGGGCAACGCCCACCAATATAAGGAATAATATTTTTAAACACTGCGCTGGGTCGCCGTAGCTGAGCTGTCATAATATCACTCAGATGTCGCATAGCATCCTCCTCCATGAGATGGGTAAACATCGCCAAAAGCCGATGGCTTCTTGTCGTTTTAACATCATCTGCGGTGGCTAGAGTATGATAGGATTAATTTGTCCGCTACAGATAGTTTTGTTATGTCTTCTACTCAGTCCCCAGCCGTTTTAGCGATTAATCATCAGCATGTACAACAGCAATTTGCGCGTCGCCAGTTGCTTGAACCGGCGCGTTTTTTACTTGATGAGGTGGCAGCGAGGATGCTGGATCGTTTGCAGTATATTAAGCAGCAGCCTACGGCAGTATTAGATGCGGGTTGTGGCCTAGGGCATGGGATAGAGGCTTTACAAAAGCGCTATCCCGAGGCGAAATTCACCGGTTTAGATAATCAAGCCCTATTTTTGGAAGCTGCCAAAGCGCGCTTTATGCCTAAGCAACAGAGCGTTAGAGGCTTTAAAAAGTTGTTGGCTAGGGTGGCTGCTTTAGGTGCTAATGCAGCTGAATCGTTTGTGCCCTCAGGCTTAGTGGACTTTGTTGAGGCAGATTTGGCAGCCAGTGGTTTAGAGCCAAATCGCTTTGATTTTATCTGGTCTAATTTGGCACTTCATTGGCATGCCAATCCACCGGCGGTATTTAAGGAGTGGTACCGACTATTAGAGGTTAATGGTTTATTAATGTTTTCTTGTTTCGGTCCAGCGACATTGCCGGAGCTGCGCCAAGCGCTGGAGGTGGCGGGCTGGCAGACCCGTACCATGGCCTTTGTGGATATGCATGATTTTGGTGATATGCTGATGGAAAGTGGCTTTATCGATCCGGTCATGGATCAGCAAATGATTACACTGACCTATAAAACGCCGCAAAAGCTGTTAGCCGATGTGCGTGCTTTGGGTGGTAATCCTAGTATTGGTAGACAGCCCGGATTGCTTAGCCGTGCGGCCTTAGCTCGTTTGCATCAGGCCTTAGAGCAACAACGTAAGGACGATGGTTTAATTCATCTGAGCTTTGAGCTGATTAATGGTCATGCCTGGCGTGGCGCTAGCTTGCACAGTGACGGTGTGGCGCATATTGCTATCAGCTCAATTGGTAGAAAGTAGCGCTTGTCTATGTATGCTGGCAGTTGGCGCCCATGTTAGGGCAGTGTTGAAATCTCTTCTGCCTTAACTTCACGGGCGAGTAGCTTAGCTACGCTTTCTAGCGAGTTTAGATCATCAAAGAGAATATCGCAGACTACCTCAGTGATCGGCATTTCGATGCCGAGACTGTTGGCGCGAGCGAGCGCAGCACGTGCACAACGCACGCCTTCAGCAGTTAAACCAGTGGCTAGAATCTCATCCAAACGTTGCCCCTTGGCTAGGGCTAGACCTACTTGGCGATTACGTGATAAATCACCTGTCGCCGTGAGTACGAGATCACCTAATCCGGTTAAGCCGGCAAAGGTGTCCGCTTGACCGCCCATGGCTAAACCAAGACGTCGAATTTCATAGAGACCGCGGGTGATCAGTGCAGCGCGCGCATTATTGCCTAGGGCTAAGCCGTCGCTGATACCACAGGCGAGGGCTATGACATTTTTCATAGCACCACCAACCTCAACCCCGATAATATCGTTACTGTAATACACACGCGTTTGCTTATGGTGGAGAGCCTGTATCACCCGCTCACCCACGATTCGGTTTTGACTGGCAACCGTCATCGCAACGGGTAGGCCTTGGGCTACTTCCTTAGCAAAGGTGGGACCTGATAAAACGCCGTTAGGCTGCGTAGAGTCGGGTGCGACAGCGGCAATCACTTCGTGCGGCAGCAAGGCAGAGTCTTCCTCAAAGCCCTTGCAGGTCCAAACATAAGGTACATGCTCAAGGCCAGCCTCTTTGAATAAAGGCAACCAGCTTTGAATACCTTGGCGCATTGCCTTGACGGGCAAAGCAAAAATAATTAAGGCGGAACCTGAGGTATTAGCCCCGATTCCCTGCTGTAAAAAAGCAATGGCCGTATTTTTATCGGCAGTGGCTTGGAGCGACGCCGGTAACCGGATGTCTTGTAGATAGGAGGGGTTATAAGCTTGCTGATTGATGTGTTCAGCTTGCTCCGCATGACGAGACCAGAGCAGTACCGGTCCCGTCTGTGCGGCGGCAATGGCTAGTGCGGTGCCCCAGCTACCTGCACCGATGACTAAGGTGTGGACAGACGTGTTGCTTGGGGTGCTACTAGATAATTGCATACGTGCTTAAGAGGTAAGGGCCTAGTTAATGGTCGGATTGTCGTCCGTCGCCGTGTCACCGTTGGCTGCAGACTGTGCTGCCTCTTGGAGGCGTTGCTCATATAAAGCTTGGAAGTTAACCTCGGCCATATGAATAGACGGTAAGCCTGTGCGATTAATGGCATCCGCTAAGTTGGCACGTAAGTACGGGAAAATCATGGATGGGCAAACAATGCCAAGTAGCGGGTCAACCTGATCCTCAGGGATATTGGCGATCTCAAAAATGCCGGCTTGGGTGCCTTCAACTAAATACAAGACTTTGTCATTGATTTTAGTGGTGATGGTAGCACGTACAGTGGCTTCAAAAATCGTCTCGGCCAAGCGCTCAGCACCAATGTTTAAGCTGATATCAACGGCGGGTTGCTCTTGCTCTAAGAAAATGTGTGGCGCATTAGGCATCTCGAGGGATAGATCCTTGAGATAGCATCTTTGCATACCGAAACTCGGTTGTTGCGATTGCTGAGCTGCAGCGTCCTGATTTTGTGTGTTTTGCTCTTCGGCCATAATAAATAAATCCCAATAAGATAAAAAGGTTTAAAAAAGCGAATAAATTAAGCCAATAAGTCGGCTAGTTTACCCTCACGCTCTAAGGCTTGTAAATCATCACAACCGCCAATATGCTGGCCGTTAATAAAGATTTGTGGCACGGTCGTGCGACCGTTGGATCGCTCGATCATCTCAGCCCGCGCTTCGCGGTTGGTGTCGATGCTGATCTTTTCTAAATCGGTGACCTGATGTTCTTTAAGAATTTTTTCTGCGCGAGTGCAGTAAGGACAAGTGACCTTATAGTACATCGTAACTTGAGCCATTGTTTCCTCTTATAAGTTGAAAGTGTATGCGTATTATAGTGTTCAGAGAGCACTATTTGAGCTTTTTAGCGCCAGTGGGTTTTTTTAAGGGTAAATTCTCTTTGAGCCAAGAGACCAAACCACCACTGAGGTAGTGTACATCCTCAATACCCTCTTTTTTTAATAGATTGGCAGCAGCAGGCGCACGGCGTCCATCCTGATCAATCACGACCACAGCTTTGTCTTTAGCGAGGGTCGCAGCTCGCGCTTTTAGTTGATCCATGGGGATATGGATGGCGTTAGCGATGGTGCCTGCTTGATACTGCTCGCTGTCTCGTATATCAATAATCAGCGCTTTGCTATTGGTCATGGAGACGGTTTGAGCCGGTGAAAGACCCTTGCCGGCACGGCTATATTGAACAGCCAGTACAGCGCCAGACAAAAGCGCAGCAATAATAAATAAATAAGTGTTGTTAAAAGTAATAAATTCCACGTTTGCTACCTGACTCTGCCAAAATGGCGATATTAATAAGATTAATTTGTCGATTATAAAATAGCCTTAGCCACAATAAGCTAAGTTGGCTAAAATAGATGAAATTAATCATAGAAACGCTTTATTTATCAATCTAAGGATAGCAATCATTATGTATAAAATCGTTTTAATGCGCCATGGTCAAAGTCAGTGGAACCTAGAAAACCGTTTTACTGGTTGGGCGGATGTGGATTTGACGGAGGAGGGTCGAGCTCAAGCAAAGCAGGCTGGTGAGCTTTTAAAGCGGGAGGGTTATGTCTTTGATCAGGCCTATACCTCCTATTTAAAGCGTGCCATTCGCACCCTATGGATTGCCTTAGATAGCATGGATACGATGTATGTGCCCTATACGCCGAGTTGGCGTTTAAACGAGCGTCATTATGGGGCGCTGACTGGCCTGAATAAGGCTGAAACAGCGGCTAAATACGGTGATGAGCAAGTGCTCATCTGGCGTCGTGCTTTTGCGATTGGTCCTGAGCCTTTGTCTTTGGATGATGAGCGTCACCCACGCTTTGATAGTCGCTATGCGCAGATCCCAGCGGAGGAGTTGCCGGCAGCTGAGTGCCTCAAAGATACGATTGTGCGTGTTAAGCCACTGTGGGATGAGGAAATTGCCCCTGCCATTAAGAGCGGTAAGCGTATTTTGGTGACAGCGCATGGGAATAGCATTCGTGCCCTAATTAACTTATTTGACGAAATTTCCGAAGAGGATATTGTGCATTTAAATATCCCGACCGGTCAGCCGCTAGTGTATGAGTTAGATGAAAATCTTAAGGCAATTCGTCACTACTACCTAGGCGATCCAGAGGAAATTGCTAAGGCGATGGCTGAGGTGGCCGCTCAGGGTAAGGCGAAGTAGTTACCACAAGGCCGAGTGATTTTTAGTTTATATTTAAATGAATGGCTGTGGTACCGATAACACGTAATTCAATTCGAGCTAAGCAGATAAAAAGAGCGAGCAGAGCAGCAGTAGCTGCCTGTGCCGCTCTTTTTTTGGTCTGTTCTGCCTTGGCCAAGGTGGCAATAGCACAATCGCAATCACTTAGCGATTTAAGTCAACAGCAAAAATCGGCTGAAAGGCAGCGTGCCGAGCTGGAGAAAAGGATCGACTCCATCAAAAAAGCCATTCAGTCTCAGGAAACTGAGAAAAAGGATGTGGTGGATAGGCTTGGTCAATCCGAGCGCAATATCTCGCGCATTAATGCTGAGCTCGATCGCTTACAAGAGCAGCAGGATGAAACGGAACATGAGATCGTCTTGTTGCGCCGACAAGCGGATGGTCAGCGCATACTGCTAGCGGAGCGGCAGGAGGATCTAGGGCAGCAGATTTATACCCAATACACTTCTGGTTTATCACCGTGGTCGGCGCTATTATCCGGTGGCGATGCTCAGAAAATCGGTCGTGATATGGGTTATTTAAGTTATGTGGCTAGAGCTCGGGCGCGTGCCGTCGAAGAGTTAAACCAGGCGTTATTAAGCCTGCAAAAAACCGAATCCGAGATTAAGGGACGGCAGCAAAAGATTGAACGCCTAGCACAGCAAAGCTTAGCGAGTAAAAATGAATTAGAAAAAGAGCAGCAAAAGTATCAGGGTGAGTTGGCTAAGATTGAAAGCGATCTGAAGCGTCGTCGTGCCGAACAGGGGCGTCTTAAAGGCGATCAGCAGCGCTTGGATAGTCTTATTGGTGAGCTTGGTCGTACCATTACGCAACAAAGGGAGCTAGCACAACAAGCGGCCATAGAGCGTCAACGTCGCGCCTTAGCGCATCAGCAGCAGTTGGCGCAAGAACGTGAGGCACAAGCCAAGCGTGCAGCAGAGCAGGCTGCGCTCGCACAACAGCAGGCTGAACGTGCAGCAGCCTTGCGTGCCCAAGCTCAACAAAAGCAGCAAGAGGCCCTATCACAGCAGCGTTTAACTGAAATTCAGATTCGCGCCGTTGAAAATGATATTGCCCGTGCCATAGGTCCTGAGGCCTTAGATCAAGCCAAGCGTCGGATGACGGCGATGTTGAATCAGCGAGCGCAAAGTCAGCAGCAATTAGCCGCAGCCCGTCAGCAGCAGGAAAATGCCGAAATCGAAGCGGCCAAGGCGCGGCTAGCACGAGAGCGTGCCTTAGAAGCGCAACGCTTGGAAGCCCAAGCGCGTGAGGATGAACGTAAGGCCAAAGCCCTGGCTGCCTCAACCACTGCCGGTATTCCCCAAGGTGCGCCTTGGCCCTTACGCGGCACGATACAGGGTAGATTTGGTCGTACCCGTCCTGATACGGGTGGGGTTTGGCGCGGTATTTTGATTCAGGCCAAGGCAGGGGCCCCGGTAAAAGCCGTTGCGGGTGGTACGGTGGTATTTGCGGACTGGATGCGCGGTTTTGGTAATTTAATCATCGTCGATCATGGTAATGACTATATGAGTGTCTATGGCTACAATCAGAGCTTATCGCTAAAGGTTGGTCAGACAGTGCGCTCTGGTCAAACCATCGCTCGTGCAGGTTCAACCGGTGGTCAAGTGGAGCCGGCTTTATATTTTGAAATTCGTCGCGGTACGCAGCCCATTGATCCCCTGCGGATGCTGGCAAAATAGCTTTTAAAAGCAAAGGTGCATCATGCTTTCTATTTCTAACCTTATTTCTAAGCAATCGCTTTCCAAGCAGTTTACGGCATTAGGCTCGGCGCTGTGTCTATTGGCTTTGCTGGCTTACGCCTCGGTGGCTAGAGCGGATTCCTTGCAGGCGCAAAAGCAGGATCAACTTAGTCTTGAAGTGATCGAGCAGGTCCCTGTGATTGAAGCGATTCCTGAGTTAGACGATCGTTTGCCCTATGAGGAGTTGCGTCGCTTTGCCTCGGTCTTTGCCGCTATTAAAAATCGTTATGTTGAGCCCGTGGAAAATTCTAAATTGGTCGAGGCGGCCATTAATGGCATGATGGATAGTTTAGATCCACACTCCAGTTATCTTAACGAAGAGGCCTTTACTAGTTTACAAGAGGCAACCGAGGGTGCTTTTGGTGGTTTGGGTATCGAGATTGAGGACAGGGCGAATAAGGAAATTGAAATTATCTCCCCGATTGAGGATAGTCCTGCTGCCAAAGCTGGTATTCGACCCGGTGATGTGATTGTTAAGGTCGATGGCATGGCTGTCACCGAGATGCCTTTAGCTGAGGTGGTTAAAAAACTTCGTGGGGAGCCGGGTTCAAGTATTGTGTTGACGGTGCGTCGTGGCGAGGAAATACTGGATTTTGAGATCGTTAGAGATTTAATTAAGGTGCAAAGTGTTCGTAGCAAAATGCTTGAGCGTGATATTGCTTATGTCCGAATTTCTCAGTTTCAAGAGCGCACAGTTGAGGATTTGGTGAAGCATCTCAATGATTTTAAAGTAGAGCCTAAAGCATTGGTGCTTGATTTGCGTAATGATCCCGGTGGCTTATTAAATGCTGCGGTAGGTGTGGCTGGCGCATTTATTGAACCTGAAAAGTTGGTTGTTTATACCAAAAGCCGTGGTGAGGTGAATTTACGTTATCGTGTGGTACCTAGCGACTACAGCTTAAATCATCGCGATCCGCTCAAGAACTTACCGACATGGAGTCGCAAGATCCCAATGGTGCTACTAATTAACGTTGGTTCTGCCTCAGCTTCAGAGATTGTAGCGGGTGCCTTGCAGGATTATGAGCGCGCCACGATTATGGGTAATCGCAGTTTCGGTAAAGGCTCTGTGCAGGTGGTGATGGCATTAGGTGATGACACTGGCGTTAAATTGACCATTGCACGTTATTACACTCCTAAGGACCGTTCTATTCAGGCCACTGGGATTGAGCCGGATATTGTGGTGACTGACACTGAAAAGGGTAATTTTTTCAGTGTACCGCGCGAGTCAGACTTAAAAGACCATTTAGTCGGCGATGAGGAAGTTGTGAGTTCGCAGCCAGCCACTGAGGCGAGTGCCGAGTCCGCCGCTGCTAGTACCTCTGCAGATGAGGCGACAACTACCGTTGAAGAGGTTGATGCGATTGAGTCTGAGACGGCAGACGATGCTTCAGAGCTTGAGATGTATACTTTTGGTTCGGCTGAGGACTATCAGCTGCAGCAAGCAGTGAATTACTTGATTGGAGAGTATCTTGAGTCAGCTGAATGATGAGCAGTTGTTACGCTATGCCCGTCATATTATGCTGGACGGCTTTGGTTTTGAGGGCCAAGAGCGTTTAATCAATAGCCGTATCCTGATGGTGGGAGCGGGTGGCCTGGGCGCACCGGCGCTCATGTATTTAGTAGCCGCCGGTGTGGGCACCATTCATTTGGTGGACGATGATACGGTTGAATTAAGCAATCTGCAGCGCCAAATTGTGCACACCAATGAGCGGATCGCTATGCCTAAAGTGGCGTCGGCTAAATTGATGGCGCAAGCGCTAAATCCCGAGGTGGAGCTTATCCCCCATCATGGGCGTCTCAATAATGAGCAGCTCGATGCGCTAATGCAACAAGTCGATTTGGTGCTTGAATGTACCGATAACTTTGCTACGCGCCAGCAACTAAATCGCATGTGTTTCAAGCATCGTGTACCCATGGTATCAGCGGCAGCAATTCGCTTTGATGGACAGGTGACGGTGTTTGATTTTAGGGATGAAAAAAGCCCATGCTACGCCTGTCAATATGATCCCAGTGAGAATTTACAACCCGATAACTGCGCTACTTTAGGTGTGCTATCCACGGTGGTGGGGAGTATCGGTATGATGCAGGCACATGAGGCGCTAAAGCTTTTGTTGGGAATAGGTCAGTCCCTGCAGGGGCGTTTATTGATGTTTGATGGGCGCAATACCCGTTGGCATGAGTTTAAACTCAGTAAAAACCCACAGTGTCGTGTTTGTGCCAACACATCGCGATAAAGTCTAGTTTAGGGCTTCTCTATCACGGCTTGTGCGCCGATGAAAGAAAAGCCCTTGTTGCTTATAAATTTAGCTTAGGAAGCAGCTAGTGTTTTGCTATTGCTCGCTTTCGACTTGGCTAGGCATTTGCTCACTAGTGTCCTCAACCTCGTTCGTTGGCGCCATGGTAGCAAGGCGGTCTTTCTTAGGTTGAAGCTGAAATTCCGCATAGAGTGGGGTATTAAATTCCACCGTAAAGCTGCGTAACTCATCACGTCTGAATACATGTACTAGTGCTTTTTGCTTGCTTTGGTAGCGACTTAAAAGCTCTTCCAGATTGCTAGCATTTACGCGTAAGCCATCAATGGCCACCAGCACGTCACCGGCCGATAAGCCACCCTGATGTGCCGCGCCATGTTGCATTACACTTTGGATCATACATTGACCCTCACGATTGGCCGTGCGAATATCCAAGCTCACCGCTGCGTTACTTTTCTTAGTGAGCGTCGTTAGTTTAAGCCCTTCGGCCTCGAGCAATGCTTTTAGTGGGAGCTTTTTCGTGCCATAAACATAGCGTTCAAGGAAATTGAGTAGTTCATCTTGATTGATGCCAGTGGCTTGATGCAGGACCTCGGGAACATCCGCCTCACGTAAACCCAGTTGACTGCCTAAATAGAAGTTTTTGCCAAAATGTGTCCACAAGTAGCGCATCACATCATCAAGTGATTTTTCATGCTCAGTCTTTTGACGTATAAATAAGTCCAAACAAAGCGCGACCAGTGAGCCCTTGGTGTAATAACTGACAATCTGGTTACGGGCATTTTCATCCTGTTGATAGAACTTAGTCCACGCATCAAAAGAGCTTTCAGCCACACTTTGTTTAATCCGTCCGGAGTCATTGTTAACCCGACTAATGGTCTCTGCTACTAAGTCAAAATACTGTTGCTCGCTGATTAAACCACTACGCAACAACATCAAATCATCATAGTAGGAGGTAAAGCCTTCAAAAATCCATAATAGGGAGGTAGGGGTGGCTCTATCTAGGCGATAGGGCGCAAATACCGCAGGTTTAATGCGTTTTATATTCCAACTGTGGAAGTACTCGTGACTGACTAAACCCAAGAACTCACGATATTCCTTGGACTGTTCGCTCTGACCAATGACCGGTAAGGATTTACGCGAACAGATTAAGGCAGTGCTATTGCGATGCTCAAGACCACCATAATCATTGCCGGTGACCGTGGTTAAGAAAACATAGCGTGCACCATGATCGCCAAAGGGAGGGGTGTTGCTCTCAGGTTCAAATAGGCGGATTTGTGCCTCGCAAATTTTAGCTGTATCGGCCGCAATGCGCTCAAAGTCAATATTGGGTAAAACACCAGTAAAGACCATGTCGTGGACAATACCAGCCACCACAAAGCTAATGACCTTAGGGCGACCCATTTCGACCGGGTGATCGATTAAATCATCATAATCCTTGGCGCGGTAAAAACCAAAGCGCGTATGTGCTGCCGCTTTAGGGTGACCCTCAGCCGGTGGTAGACTGGTATAAACACGCCATTTACTACTTTGTTTGGGCGCTTTAATCTCCACTAAACAAGGTAAATGCTCCTGTCCATGGACTTTAAGAAAGACACTGGTGCCATTAAAAAAGCCGTGCGTTTCATCAAGATGCGCCTTACGTACCGATAAATCCCAAGCGTAAACGGTGTAGTCAATTTGAATCGGACCAGTTCGTACCGCCTCAATTTTCCATGTGTGATTATCCAGATGGGTAATACTCAAAGGATAGTTATTATGCGTGGCGCGCAAGGTCTCAATATGCTTAGAAAAATCGCGAATCATATAACTACCAGGGATCCAACGTGGGAGGCTGACAATTTGACCCGCAGGGTTAGGTTCGGCAATGGTCAGTGAGACTTTAAAACGGTGACCGCTTAAATCATCTGAGGTAATGCGATAAAAAACTTTATCGTCAAACATTTTATTATTCATCTATGTAATGCCTTTAGTTCTGATAAAATCCATGAGTTCTTAAATTCTTGACAGCTTTTTGAAAGTTTTGCAAATCAAAAGCGTTGTGGCGTATGTTTAGTACTTCTTTAGTATTATAAACAAGCTCTGAGCAGGGATTTATTCAGCATGATGATTGCACATATTTTTACTGATGGGCTTGTGAAGCTTAGGCGCTGAGCGTTTAAACTGACAGCGTATTAAGCTGATACGGCACTGCAACAAAATATGTAACTAGCACATCAACTGAATGTGACAAGTAGTAAAAAAAAGGTTATACTTAGGGCGCTATGGATCAGGAGCAATTTGAAGCGATAAGCTTAACCCCAGAGCAAAGGCGGCGCATGAGTGCGGCAGCCGTTCGGGGGCTACTAAATACAGTGCTTGCTCAACTGGTAGCATTGCTGATAGCTACGCTAATTACATTGCTTGTATCGACAAGTTGGGCGGCGCTATCAATCATTGCAGGCGGTATGACCTATTTGATTCCGACTGCTTTATTTGTCTTGCACTTGGTGTTAAGGCTGTTATCGCAAAAACCGGCCACGGCCACGATGTTTTTAGTGGGTGAGGCGATTAAAATCGGTGTTGCGATGATCTTAATGGTATTAGTCATTAAGGTATTTGGTACGAATTTAGTATGGCCGGCGTTTTTTGTTGGCTTATTAGTAGTTTTAAAGGCATACGTATTACTTTTAGTCTTTAAAAAGCTATAGTTCAAAGCCGCTTGGGCGGTGGCTTCTGATAGCCAGGCTAGAGTAGTAGATTTGATTAGTTGTTACTCTCTTGATTGAGTTATGTTGATTAAGAGGGTGGTTCATACGGAGATTGGAGCAAAATGGATGCTTCTTTAGTTAAACCATCACCACAGCAGTATTACATTCAGCACCATTTGGAGCATTTTAGTAATAAGCCACAGGAATCGATTGCTGATTTTAGTGTCATTAACTTTGACTCTATTTTCTGGGCTGTGTTAGTAGGCGTTATCGGTCTTTTCTTCTTGTATAAGGCTGCTAAAAACGCTACCTCTGGTGTACCGGGTCGCTTCCAAATGGCCGTTGAGATGTTGGTCGGTATGGTTGATGAGCAGGCTAAAAGTATCGTGCACAATGCCACTTCGCGTAAGTTTGTTGCGCCATTAGCGCTAACAATCTTCGTCTGGGTGACCTTGATGAACGCCCTCGATTTATTGCCAATTGATTTGATGCCATCAATCTACTCATGGACTGGTTTGGCGGGTACGGCTGAGAATCACGGTGTACTTTATTACCACCGTATTTTACCGACGGCTGACCTCAACATGACCTTAGGTATGTCAATCACCGTGTTGTTAATTTCTTTATATTACGGTGTGAAGATCAAAAATCCAGGCGGTTTTATTAAGAGTTTATTTACTGCACCTTTCGGTGCGGAGAGTGTGGTTGCTAAGGTTTTATTAGCACCAGCTAACTTACTATTAAATATTATTGAGTACTTTGCTAAAACCGTATCACTAGGTATGCGACTTTTTGCAACGATGTATGCCGGTGAGTTAGTGTTCATGCTGATCGCGCTGATGGGTGCGGCATGGAGTGGTTTTAATGCCTTAAGTATCGGTTTAGGTATCGGTCACATTTTAGCTGGTTCAGCTTGGGCGATTTTCCACATTTTAATTATCTTATTACAAGCATTTATCTTTATGATGTTGACTCTCGTGTACGTTGGTCAGGCGCATGAAGATCACTAGAATTTAGTTGGCTGAAATGGTCTTAGTGCATGTTTTCAGTCAACTAAGTAGCAGATTTTGAGTGGCATCTCGTTCATCAGAGTCTGTTTAATTTTATAAATTAATTTATCCATCTTTTAACTATTGGTTCATTACCACAAGGAGTTGTCATGGAAGTTGCAGGTTTAGTAGCTCTTGCTTGCGCATTTATTATTGGTTTAGGTGCTATCGGTGCGTGTTTAGGTATCGGTATGATGGGTGGTAAATACCTAGAAGCATCTGCTCGTCAGCCTGAGTTGATGAACGCTTTGCAAACCAAAATGTTCTTATTAGCCGGCCTTATCGATGCTGCCTACTTAATCGGCGTTGGTATTGCTATGTTATTCGCTTTTGCTAACCCATTCGTCTAAGCGATAGATTTAACACCATCGCTTGATGGTTTGTGAACTGGATGGATTGGTGCAGGGCTGTTGAGTCAGTCTCTGCATCCAAAAATTCAGTATAGTTTTGGATAGGTAGTGCATAGTGCAAGACCTTAATTAGCAAAAGGGAAACGACCGTGAATTTAAATGCGACGCTCTTTTTCCAGGTAATCGTTTTCTTAGTATTAGTGTGGTTCACTATGAAGTTTATTTGGCCACCACTAATCAAAGCAATTGACGATCGCCGACAGAAGATAGCCGATGGTCTAGCGGCTGCTGACAAGGGTAAGGCTGATTTAGCTCAAGCCCAGAGTCGTATCGCCGAAATCGAAAATGCAGCAAAGACCGAGAATCAAACAAGATTTGCTGAAGCTGAAAAACGCGCTGCCTCAATCGTTGAAGCCGCTCGTGAAGAGGCTGAGCAAGAACGTGCCCGCATCATTGCCCAGGCCAAACAGGACGCTGTTCTTGAAGTTACACGTTTACGTGATGAGTTACGTGACGAAGTTGCAACATTAGCAGTACAAGGTGCTGAGCAGATTCTTCGCCGTGAAGTGGATGCGAAAACACATGCCGAGTTGCTCGATCAACTGAAGGCACAGCTTTAATTTGGGATTGCTATGGCTGAACTTTCAACTATTGCCCGTCCTTACGCAAGCGCTGCATTTGCAGCGGCAAAGGACAGTCAAGTCGGATTAGAGACTTGGGCTAAGGCTGTAAAACAATTGTCAGAAATAGTTTCTGTCGCTGAAGTCAAGGAGCTTTTATCAAATCCTAAAGCGACCGAAGCTGACAGCTTGGCTATTTTTGACACACTATTGCCTGATATGCCTGCTGATGTTAAGAATTTTGTTCAATTAGTAGTGGAAAACGATCGCTGGGCAGTATTGCCAGAGATTGCTGAACAATTTATTCAACTTAAAAATAAGCATGATGGCAAGGCGATCGCCCAAATTACGAGCGCTTTTGAGTTAACTCAAGAACAATTAAAAGATTTGCTTGCAAGTCTTGAAAAAAAATTTAGCGTATCTCTAGAACCCGAGGTGAAGGTTGATCCAGCCTTAATTGGTGGGGTACGAGTGATCGTGGGTGATCAAGTTTTAGATACTTCGGTGCAAGCGCAAATTACACGTTTGCACGATAAGTTGGTTGCTGAATAAGCGCCATAACTATAGGATTTCAGGAGTCTGATTATGCAACTCAATCCGTCAGAGATCAGCGAATTACTAAAGAGCCGAATTGAGGGTCTAGGTACTTCTGCCGATGTCCGTACGCAGGGTACGGTAGTATCCGTAACCGACGGTATTACTCGCATCCACGGTTTATCCGATGTGATGCAGGGCGAAATGCTCGAATTTCCCAACAATGTTTTCGGTTTGGCGCTAAACCTAGAGCGTGATTCAGTTGGTGCGGTGATTTTAGGTGATTACACCAGCGTTTCCGAGGGTGATCTGGTTAAAACAACTGGTCGTATTCTTGAGGTACCTGTTGGTCCAGAATTATGTGGCCGTGTGGTTGACACCTTAGGTAATCCAATTGATGGTAAAGGCCCGATTAACACGACTCAAACAGACGTTATTGAGAAGGTTGCTCCGGGCGTAATTGCACGTCAATCCGTATCTGAGCCTTTACAAACAGGTTCTAAAGCGATTGACTCAATGGTACCTATCGGTCGCGGTCAGCGTGAGTTAATTATTGGTGACCGTCAGGTAGGTAAAACAGCGGTTGCTGTGGATGCCATTATTAACCAAAAAGGCCAAAACGTAATTTGTGTATACGTGGCTGTTGGTCAAAAAGCATCTACCGTAAACAATATTGTTCGTAAACTTGAAGAAACAGGTGCTTTAGAGTACACCATCGTGGTAGCTGCTAACGCCTCTGACTCCGCTGCTATGCAGTACTTAGCCCCTTATGCTGGTTGTACAATGGGTGAGTACTTCCGTGACCGTGGTCAGGATGCCTTAATTGTTTATGATGACTTAACTAAGCAGGCTTGGGCATATCGTCAAGTATCGTTATTATTACGTCGTCCACCGGGTCGTGAGGCTTATCCGGGTGACGTATTCTACTTACACTCTCGTTTACTTGAGCGTGCAGCACGTGTAAATGCTGATTACGTAGAAAAATTCACTAATGGTGAGGTTAAGGGTAAAACCGGTTCATTAACTGCCTTACCGATTATTGAAACTCAAGCGGGTGACGTTTCTGCTTTCGTACCAACCAACGTTATTTCAATTACTGACGGTCAGATCTTCCTTGAAACTGACTTATTTAACGCTGGTATTCGTCCTGCAATTAACGCAGGTATTTCGGTATCGCGTGTGGGTGGTGCAGCTCAAACTAAGGTGATTAAGAGCTTATCAGGCGGTATTCGTACTGACTTGGCACAGTATCGTGAGTTGGCTGCCTTTGCGCAGTTCGCTTCTGACCTTGACGAAGCAACTCGTCGTCAGCTAGAGCGCGGTGAGCGTGTGGTTGAGTTATTGAAGCAGCCACAATACACTCCTTACAAAGTTTGGGAAATGGCGGTTTCGCTATTTGCGGTTAACAACGGTTATTTAGACGATGTAGAAGTTGCACAAATTCTACCATTTGAAAAAGCGCTTAAAGAGCACTTGAAGTCTAACAATGCCGATTTAATTGATCGCATTGAATCAACTAAGCAGTTGAGCAAAGAAGACGAGGCTGCACTGAAAGATGCCATCGCAGCTTTCAAAAAGTCTTACGCTTAATAAGGTGATTTAGCACAGTCAGACCGGGCTAAATCAGGTCTGACTGAGGTCTAATTCTAATAGGAATTTAATATGGCTGGAATTAAAGAAATCCGTACTAAGATTTTGAGCGTACAAAATACGAGCAAAATCACTAAGGCCATGGAGATGGTAGCTGCGTCCAAGATGCGTAAAGCACAGGATCGTATGCGTGCCGGTCGTCCTTATGCCAAAAAAGTACGTGATATTGCCAGACACTTGATGTTGACAACATCTGACTACTCAAATCCTTACCTCGAAGCTAGAAAGGAGGTAAAAAATGTGGGTCTAGTGTTGATTACAACGGACAAGGGTCTTTGTGGCGGATTAAATACCAATATTACGCGTTTAGCCTTAAATCGTCTGCAAGAGTTCAAATCTCAGAATGTCGGTGTTCAGGCAACCGCTTTGGGCTCAAAGGGCTTATCATTTTTAAGCCGTTTAGGTGCCAATATCGTTTCACAACAAACACAATTAGGTGATGTGCCAAATATGGAAAGCCTAATTGGTGCACTAAAAGTGCAGTTGGACGACTATAAAGAGGGCAAGATTGACGCACTTTATGTAGCGACAACAATTTTCGTGAATACGATGAAGCAGGAGCCGGCATTTATTCGTTTATTGCCATTGCCGTCTAACCTAGAGGATCCCTACACCACTTCTTACGATGATAAGTTCGAAGAAGGGGAGAGCGGTTTATCTTCTCATGGCTGGGATTACATCTTCGAGCCGAATGTTAGCAGCGTAATTGATGATCTTCTACAGCGTTATGTTGAGAGTTTGGTCTATCAATTTGTTGCGGAAAATATGGCATCAGAGCAGTCAGCGCGTATGGTAGCGATGAAGGCTGCATCGGATAACGCTAAAAAGGTTATTGGTGAATTGCAACTTGTCTATAACAAAACACGTCAAGCAGCAATTACAAAAGAAATTTCAGAAATTGTGGGGGGTGCTGCTGCCGTTTAATGCTCAGCATACGAGTGTTAAATGAAGTAGTAACTTTCAATCGTTATAAAGGTAAGGATACAACATGAGTAACGGTACAATTGTTCAGTGCATCGGCGCAGTAGTGGACGTACAGTTCCCGCGCGACAATATGCCTAAGATTTACGAGGCATTAAAGGTGGCTGAAGATAGCAGCAATAAGTTTGTTGAAGCAGGCTTAACTTTAGAAGTACAGCAGCAATTGGGCGACGGTGTTGTTCGTACCATTGCTTTAGGTTCAAGTGACGGTTTAAGCCGCGGTTTAGCGGTTGAGCGTACGCACTCTGGTATTGCTGTACCAGTCGGTGAGGGTACCTTAGGTCGCATTATGGACGTATTGGGTCGTCCGATTGATGAAGCTGGTCCGATTGAGCACGACGAAAAACGTGTAATTCACCAGCCTGCACCTAAGTTTGACGAGTTATCTCCATCAGTTGAGCTATTAGAAACTGGGATTAAGGTAATTGACTTAATCTGCCCATTCGCCAAGGGTGGTAAGGTTGGTCTGTTCGGTGGTGCCGGTGTAGGTAAAACCGTTAACATGATGGAATTAATTAACAACATCGCTAAGCAGCACTCTGGTTTATCTGTATTTGCTGGTGTTGGTGAGCGTACTCGTGAGGGTAATGACTTCTACCACGAGATGGAAGAGTCTAACGTTCTTGATAAAGTAGCAATGGTATTCGGTCAGATGAACGAACCACCAGGTAACCGTTTACGCGTGGCGCTGACTGGTCTAACCATGGCCGAGCGTTTCCGTGATGAGGGTCGTGATATCCTATTCTTCGTGGATAACATCTATCGTTATACCCTAGCTGGTACTGAGGTATCTGCACTTCTAGGTCGTATGCCTTCAGCGGTAGGTTATCAGCCGACACTTGCTGAGGAGATGGGTGTACTACAAGAGCGTATTACCTCAACTAAGACCGGTTCGATTACCTCAATTCAAGCGGTATACGTACCAGCGGATGACTTGACTGACCCGTCACCTGCGACTACGTTCCAGCACTTAGACTCTACTGTTGTATTGTCTCGTGATATTGCCTCTTTAGGTATTTATCCTGCGGTTGACCCATTAGACTCAACCAGCCGTCAGCTCGATCCTCAGATCGTTGGTGAGGAGCACTACAATGTAGCTCAGTCAGTACAGCATACATTACAGCGCTACAAGGAATTACGCGATATTATTGCGATTCTTGGTATGGATGAGTTATCGCCTGAAGATAAGCAAGTGGTTGCACGTGCTCGTAAGATTCAGCGTTTCCTATCTCAGCCGTTCCACGTAGCTGAAGTATTTACCGGTTCACCTGGTAAGTATGTACCATTAGCTGAAACGATTCGTGGTTTCAAGATGATTGTTTCTGGTGAGTGTGATGCCCTACCTGAGCAGGCATTCTACATGGTTGGTTCGATTGACGAAGCTTTCGAAAAAGCCAAAACCCTTAAATAAGGAATTGTCATGGCAGTTCTGAAACTCGATGTAGTGAGTGCGGAAAAGTCATTGTACTCGGGCACGGTCAAAATGGTCGTGCTTCCGGGTGAAGCGGGTGAGCTAGGTGTACTGCCTGGTCACACCCCTTTGATTACCCGTATTCGTCCAGGTACCGTTAGAATCACGCGCGAAGATGACTCACAAGAGGTGGTGTTCGTTGCTGGTGGTATTCTAGAGGTACAGCCTTATGCAGTGACTGTGTTGGCCGATGTGGCAGTTCGTCTAGAGGAACTAGATGCAGCCAAAGCTGAAGAGTCTCGTAAGAAAGCCCAAGAAACGCTTAAAAACGCTGCTTCGCCACAAGAGGCGGCAGCAATTGAAGCTGAACTTGCTTTATTACAAGCACAAGTGGTTGCCATCCAGCGCTACCGAGATCTCAAATCTCATCACTAAGATGGATAGTATAAAAACCCCGTTAAAATCAGCCATGGGCTATGCTTTAACGGGGTTTTTTGTTTGCTTTAGTGTTTAGCAAACTAGGCTCTGATGCCCTCAGCTTGTAGTGCCTTTTGTAATGGTTCAAACTGCGCCACACGCTCGTAGTAGGCTTGCAGATTTTCTAATTGGCTGAGATCTAGTTTGACCAATTTGGCCCATCGCAGGGTCACAAATAAGTAAATATCCGCAATACAAATCTGATCGATTAAGTACTCACGATTGGCTAAGTGATCATCGGCAATTTTATAGCTTTTTATTAGGGATTGCTCGGCTGCTTTTTTTACTCTATCATGCAGTGCTTGATCGCCCTCAATAAAGCCTGGGGTAGAGAAAAAAGGTGTAAATTGCTTATGTATGTCGGAGTTCGCATAGGCTAACCAACGATATGCTAAAGCTCGTTGCTGCAAATTGTTTTTTGCACCAAATAGTTCGGCATCAGGAAACTTTGCATCCAAATAGGTGAGAATCGCAATATTTTGCGTGATTGTAAAATCACCATCCTCCAAGGTAGGCACTGAGCCAGCCGGATTTTTGGCCAGGTACTCGGGCGACTTCAAATAGTCCCGTGGTGTCTGATATGCCTCGAAATCTGCGTCTAGCCAATATAATGCGGTGTGCGGTACGACTGAGCAAGAACCCTGTAAATAATAAAGCTTCATAAAGCATTCACTCCTTAGTTAAGATCATTGGTTCTAATAATGTAATCTACTTCAAAAAATTTTGCCATGCAGATTAGGTGAGTAATATGCTTTAGCCATTCCATGATTAAAAAAATCGCAGCTCGCGCTCAGTCACAATACCATCGAGTAATTTATCATGCGCTAATGCCTCATAATCGCTTGGTAAACGCGCATCCGACCACACTGCGCCGAGTAGTATAGGGGACTGCTCTTGTGCTTCCCAAGCGGCAATGGTGCGATCGTAGTAGCCACCGCCATAGCCTAAGCGCTCACCCTGTTCCCCATAACCCAGCATGGGCAACAACACAATATCGGGGGTATTGGCGATTTCTTTGGCTTCTGGCTCCAGGATGCCAAAATGACCCGTAACCAAGGGGGCACCCGGGTCCCAGTAAAAGAACTGTAAGGCTGCGTTTTTTTCTACAATTTTGGGTAACACAATTTCATGCCCCATGGCATAGAGCTCATCTAGTAAAGCCCGGATATCAGGTTCCTGCCGAAATGGCCAATAAGCGGCAATCACTAGTCCCTGACGGCGTATTTTATGACGCGCGGGGAGGATCTTTAGGGCATCAAAGTCGTGTTGCGCTTGTGTCTCGTATTCTAAGCTGTTAAGCCAACCCATAAAATGCTCGCTCAGCGCCTTGGAGCGTGCTTGATATGCCACTTCGCTCAGTTGCATGCGTTGATTCAATAACTTAGATCGTATGGATTGATAGTAGTTTGTGTTATTCTGCTGCATAGACTATTTAATAATTGGCACACTGCCATCTGATGCGTGGAGCAACCATGACTCAAAAATCATTATCACCTTATTGGAAGTATACACTGCTGGCAGGTATTTTGGCCTCCGCCTTATTTGTGGTGAGCGGATGCAGTTCGACAGCTCAATCACAATCCGCTTTAACGACAGGCGCTGTGGATGAAGAAGCGGAGCTAAGCGCAGCGGAGATTGAAGCACAACAAACACGTTCACGCCTGCCTGAGCGCGATTTAAAGCCAGTTGATGCTGCCGCTAGAGCAGCAGTGGCCAATGCCTACCTGGCTTTGCAGAACCGTCAGTGGGAGCTGTTACCGAGTTTTGCTCATGCAGCCAAAGCGGATCATGAGCTTGGTGCTTATCCGCAATATTGGTTTTTACGCAATCATCTCAATCGTAGCAGCACGTTAGCTGCTTTGGATACGGCTGCCTTAGACCAGTTTATCAAAGCGCACCCCCACAGCTATATGGCTGAGCGCCTTAAGGCAGAATGGATTATCAAGGCTGCGGCTTTGGGTGACTATCAAACGGCAGCTGCCTTGGGACCGGTAAACGTAAGTTTGAGCCAAGCTGAATGCGCCTCTATCCAAAGTCACGCCATGACAGGTCAGCGAGTTGGGATTCGTGAAGCGTTGGCAAGCTTTAGTCCAGGTGAGTCTTGTTGGGCGATGTTAGACACTTTGAATCGTCAAGGGCGTTTGAGCTTTGAGCAATTACAGCCAGCCTTGAGAGCGGCAGTAGAATATGATAATAAAAACGCTGCGGCCCGTTATGCGGCACTGGTTTTTTCACCGGCACAGCTAGCACAGTATCGTGCCATTATGGCCGATCCGCGCGCTTGGATTAGTCGCCAATCGGGTGCTGCCGCCTCACCACTGGAGGCGGAATTGCGTGCCATTGCTTTTAGCCGCTTGGCACGTCAGGATCGTGAGCAAGGCATTCAGCTGTTAAATGCCACTAATCTCCTCAGTAAACAGGATAAGCAATGGGCTTATGCTCAGTTTGGATTAGTCTCAGCCCTTAATCTGGAGGATCGCTCCGATCGCTGGTATCGGCAGTCGGAGGATGTGGCCTTAAGCGATTACAATGCGGCTTGGCGGGTTCGTGCTGCTTTACGTCAGCCCACAGTTGATTGGCGCCGTGTGAAAGACACGATCGAGATGATGAATAAGGAGCAGCAAAAAGAGACGGCTTGGGTCTATTGGCATTCACGTGCCTTGGCAGCCTTAGGTCAGACGGCAGCGGCGCACACAGGCTATCAGAGCTTATTGAGTCACTATGATTTTTATGGTCAATTGGCTCGTGAGGCCTTGGGGCAGCAGATCACTTGGCCAGAGCAAGCAGCGCCGGTCACGGCGGCCGAATTAGCGGCGATTAAGCGCAATAGCGGCTTACAAAATGCGGTAGCGCTTCTAGGGATTGGGGCGCGTGAGTATGCGGTGGTGGAGTGGAATCATGCCATTCGTGGTCTCAACGATAGGCAGTTAATGGCAGCTGCTGAGTGGGCCAAGCAAGTGGGCTTTTATGATCGCACCATTAATACCTCCTTACTGACAAAACACAGTGTGAACTTTGAGCAACGCTATGTGGCTCCCTTTGATGGGCGAGTGACTGCGCAAGCTCGTCGGGTTGGGGTATCACCAGCCTGGGTGTATGGCTTAATTCGTCAGGAGTCGCGCTTTGTGCCGGTGGCTCGTTCTGGTGTCGGTGCCTCTGGTTTGATGCAGCTGATGCCGGGTACGGCGCAATTAGTGGCGCGTAAGCTGGGGGTGCAAAATTATAATCACAGCATGATTAACGATTTCGATACCAATACTTTATTTGGTACGAGCTATCTTAAGGATATTTTGGATAAGCAGGCAGGTTCTGAAGTCTTGGCCACTGCGGGTTATAACGCAGGTCCGAACCGTGCTGTACGTTGGCGTAATAGCCTGACACGGTCAGTAGAGGGGGCGATTTTTGCGGAAACGATCCCCTTTACCGAAACTCGCTTATATGTGAAGCATGTATTGTCTAATGCTGTTTGGTACGATATTAAGTTTAATCACGGTAGACCTGCCTCGCTCACGCAGCGTTTGGGTACCATTCATCCCTAGTAGCTAAGGATGTCTAAGCAGTCGATTCGTAGTAACAAGCTAGACCCCACAGCCATTTATGCAGTGGGTGGGGCGGTGCGTGATCGCTTATTAGGTCTACCTGCGGGTGATTATGATTGGGTGGTAGTGGGCGCTACCCCTGAGCAAATGGTGGCCAATGGCTACCTACCCGTGGGTGGTGATTTTCCCGTGTTTTTACACCCTAGCACCCATGAAGAATACGCCTTAGCCCGCACTGAACGTAAGTCTGGTCGAGGTTATCAAGGCTTTACCTTTTATACTGGCAGTGATGTTAGTTTGGAACAGGACTTATTGCGGCGTGATCTGACGGTCAATGCCATGGCCTTGAGTCAAGCGGGGCAGCGTTATTTGGCGCAACTAAGCGATGAGTTGGGAGAAGCGCAGCTTAATACCTTATTGCAAAGTGGCGCCTTAGACCAACGGCTCAGTACGGGAAGTCCACCGTTTTTAAGCGATCCCTTTGGTGGTTTACAGGATCTACGACAAAAGGTTTTTCGGCATGTCAGTGAGGCCTTTATTGAGGATCCTGTTCGTATTTTACGTTTGGCACGTTTTTTAGCGCGTTTTGAGGACTTTAGGGTAGCGCCTGAAACCTTGAGTTACTGTCAAACAATGGTGGACAATGGCGAGGTAGACCATTTGGTGGCCGAGCGTGTATGGCAGGAGTTATCGCGCGCTTTGATGCAGCCCGCACTCTACCGTACGTTCCAGTTTTTAGCAGAGATTGCGGCCTTGGAGCGTGTGTTACCAGGCTTTGTTTGGGATAGGGAGGCAGCTGAATTGCTACATTTAGTAGCTAACAGCGAGCTCAGTTTAGCCTTTAGCTATGGTTTGATCTTTTATCGTGTGGCCGATATTAGGGCGTTTTCTCAGCGCTTGAGAGCGCCTCATGCCTGTCAAGAAGCGGCGCAGTTAATTGCCCAATGGGTGCAAGCTATGCAGCAGTATCCTTTGAACGCTACCACGCCACCCGAGCAACTATTGCGGGCGATATTAGCTACCGATCCGCTTAGAAAGCCTGAGCGCTTTGAGGAGTTGCTGCAGAGTTATGCCTTACTATTAAGCGTCAAAGGGGTGTCGGCTGAGCAAATTGAGGCGGAACTGGGTCAATGGCGTCGACTACTTGCCGCTGTACAAGCGGTTGACGCGGGAGCGATCGCTAAAGCTTGTGCGGCACAGGGGCGACCAATTAAAGAGGCAATTTATAGTGCACGTCTAAGGGCATTGGAACAGGTCCGTTGTGCTTAGTGTGTGGGGCGAATCGAGTCTAAGCGAGTAGCTGCTTAGTGATTTTTTCTCCAAAGAAAAACACAAAGAGACCGATGGAGCTAATGATTGCGCCCAGGATACGCCATACATCCACTGGTCTAGTCGGCATGCCGATTAAACCGAAATGATCCACCACAATTGCCACCATAATTTGGGTAAAAACCACCACAAAGAGAAAATTACTTAAACCCATTTTTAAGGGTAAAAAGGCGCTACAGAAGACCATAAAGGCCCCCAGTAAACCACCGGAAAACTTCCATAAGGGCTGTTGTCCGAGGGTAGGAGCCAGGGGGCTGAAGTCAGCACGAAATAAGCAGATAATAAAGAGGGTGATGGTACCCACGGAAAAAGAGATGAGGGCTGCCAATAAAGGCTGCCCTAATAAATCCTGACCCAGTCTAGAGTTGATAGGTGCTTGCAGTGCAATGGCGATGGCCGCAGTAAAGGCCAAAAGATAGTATAAAAGCATAGATTTCTCGTTTGATAGTACTGGGTCTCAATCGCTTAAGCTTCGCTCCTCATTACAACTGCGAGCGACGATCGGCGTGGCTAAAGCCAATGGGGCAAAAACCTTGCAGCCCCTTGCTAAGTATCATCACTTTAAAGAGCTCACCCATTTCCGATTCGGAGAGTAGCTTTTGCACCGGACCAATATGTAATGCATAGCTTTCAACATCCTCTGGATCCAGCGTGGATAATAAATCCAACATACCACAATTAATGAGGAAATTGGCTTGTGAGGTGTAACCAGCTAGCTCTAAACCGGCTTTGAAAGCTTCATCAGCGATTGCTGAAAAGTCCACATGAGCGGTAATGTCCTGAATGCCCGGTAAGGACAGTACATCCGGGTGCGCATGATGGCGAAAATGACACATTAAGGTACCCTGAGCACGCTGGGGATGGTAGTACTCGGCAGCAGGGAAGCCGTAGTCAATAATGATGGCTGCGCCTTGCTTTAGCCACTCACCCATGCTGCGAATCCAAGCTCTGGCTTGTTGATTGAATTCAGAGCTATAACCGGCAATTTTAGGCATACGCTCAATCCCATCTGCTAAGCGTTCGGCTGTCACCTCCTCATCAGCCCAAGTAAAGAGGTTTTGAGGCTGGGTTGCTACCGTCTCCTCCTCGCTGGTGGAGGTAGGACGTAGCGTGACATGGCGCTCCTTGAGCTTTTCTTCATCGTCGTAGATATAAAGGCGCACTGGCATCGCATCCAGCACCTCATTGGCTATCACACAACCAACAAAGCTCTCCGGTAATTGCTCTAACCAGACCACGCGGTCGGCATAGGCCGACAAGCTTTGCTGTTGTAGCTCTTTTAAGTCGGAAGAAACTTCAAGGATGAAATACTTGACCGAGGTATCGTCTAAACTCTCCAAAATCTGTGCCGCTAAAGCACCACTGCCAGCACCAAATTCGAGAATATTTTTTTCGCTACAGTGACTTAGCACATCGCTAACCGCAAGTGCTAGCGTACGACCAAACCAAGGACTCAACTCCGGTGCAGTAATAAAGTCACCACTCACGGCGGAAGCGCTGCTCATGGCCGCAGGGTTACCTTTATCAACGCGACTCATGCCGATGGAGGGGTTATCGCCTTCTAGCGGAATCGCCTCACCTCGTTCAAGATAAGCTAGACTGGAGGCGGCAATCGCTTCCTGACTGCTTTGATGACTGGCTAGTTTTAGCCTACCGCTGGTGTAGTAGCCGTATTGGGGGTGATAAAGCGCTTGAGCCATAAAATGCTCAAAAGAAATCGGTCCATTGGACTCGATTTCTTTTTTTAAAAGCTCAGCTAGCCTTTGGGTGTGCTCCAATTCGGCAGGGTGTAGCTGCGGCAGGTTTTTAATGTTCATTTAGTATTATGCAGATGAAAAAATTTTAAAATTTCTTTGCTAGCGTCAAAGTCGGATACTTCATTATAGCGATAATCAGGGTTGCCATTAGCCCAACCATGCCATAAGTCGGGGATCATTTTAAGGCGTACTGGCTGGGCACTTGTTTGATGAATCCGTCCTGCTTTGCGATTTAGGCTGCTAAACCACTTTTTAAGTTGTTCAGCATTCAGCGGATTGACGTAATCATCCTTTTCGCCATGAATAATCATCAGCGGTAGGGGGTGCTCTATATAGTTAATAGGCACTGGAATATCAGCTATGTCCTCGCTACAGCCATCCTTCATGATGCGAATGGCGCCGGCGGCATTGCGGGCAAGGGGAAACATCGGACAGGAGTGGAGCGCTAAGCCAGCAAATAAATGGCTGTAGTCCATGGCGATATGACCTGCCAAGGCTGCACCCGAGGAAATACCGGCTAAATAAATCCGCTCTGGGTCAATGCTATCCACCGTCTCCACCATGGCGCTCAGCAGCTCAACCACAGAGTTTTTTTCTTCAATACTTTGCCTGCTATCGGCATCAAACCAATGCCAACAGTTATTCATATTACGAAAGGTGTTTTGATAGGGATAAAGTACTGCAAAACCGTATTGTTCGGCGTATTCATTCATCCGTGTACCAGCCGCAAAACTATTAGCGCTTTGACCACAGCCGTGAATCATCACGATCAACGGTAATTTTGTTTGTGCTTTGTTTTTTGGAAAATAGGCTGCATACTCCAATTGTTGAAAATTAAATAAGCCGATGGGTGAACTGTTTTTAAGAACGGGTTCTAACCATTTGCCTTCTAAGTTAGCAAAGCCATGCTTTTCGACAAATTCAAATTTATGGATAGTATTCATTTTATTGTGCATCCTTAGCGCTGCGTGAGCACTAATGTTGATGGGCGCTTATCGTCCGGGTTACAGTCAATCGCACACATCGCTTTATAAGTTTTACTTATATGTTTATACCTAATCTTACTATTCTATGCTGTCGTTTGCACTTTGCCTAGCTAGTGTTTATCTTAGGTATGGTTCCTTATCAATGTCATACACCACGGTTAAAGGCGCATGGTCAGAAAAGCGTTGTTCCTTGTAAATCTCGGTACGGATGGCTTTGGAGGCAATGCCGGGGGTGCTGATATGATAGTCGATACGCCAGCCGACATTATTGTCCCACGCCCGTCCGCGATTACTCCACCAAGTGTATTGCTCAGCCTCTTGATTTAATTGACGAAACACATCGACAAAACCGCGTTCCTCAAAGAGATGACTCATCCAGGCGCGCTCTTCTGGGGTAAAACCGGAGTTTTTTAAATTGCCACGCCAGTTTTTTAGATCAATTTCTTTATGCGCCATATTCCAGTCACCACAAATAATATACTCATGACCCGTTTGGCGATGGTGTTCCATCATGCGATCAATCCATGGACCAAACTTGTCTAAAAAGCGAAATTTGGCCGCTTGACGTTCTTCACTACTGGAGCCGGACGGTAGGTAGGCACTGATAACGGTGAGATCGTCCCAGGTGGCGCTGATTAGACGTCCTTCTGGGTCAAATTCCTCACAGTCCATGCCATGTTCGATGTCAGGATTACCCTTGTAATAGAGCGCCACGCCACTGTAGCCTTTTTTCTGGGCATGGTTATAAACACTTTGATAACCTGTTTGATGGCGTATCTCGTCCTTAAGATCGGCCTCGCTGATACGGGTTTCCTGAAGACAGAGGATATCAGCATCTTGAGTCTGCATCCATTCAAAAAAGCCCTTTCGGGCCGCCGCACGGATACCGTTAACATTAAGCGTGGTGATTTTTAGCATAGCAAATGATGTTATGAAAAATGGTCAAATTTTATCGTGTTAAGTCATTGTAACACCTAGGGGTTTACCCTTGGGTGTAAGGTTCTAAGGTATTGATTTTTATTGTCTTTCTTTTAGATTTTCTGATATACAAAAAAATAAAATTTGATAAGTATTTGATATTTTTTTGATAAGAATTTGAAGTCTGATTCACTACACTACCCATGAGATGAATATTGGGCTAGGAAATTAGTCGCTTGGAAACCATGCACTACACCATTTTTCTTCGTTTTTTAATCAATGGCGGTCTGGCGACGGCGATGCATTATGCGGTTTTTATATGGCTGCTGCAACTGGGGACAAGCGGACTCGTTGCTACTACGGTGGGTGCCTTGGTGGGTCTCGTTGCTAATTACTTGTTGCAATATCACTTCACCTTTGCCAGCGCTATCTCACATGGTCGAGCATTTCCGAGTTTTTTGATCGTCGGTGTTTTGTCTTGCGGGCTCAACGCGCTCTTATTTTATGCCTTACAAGCACTGCTCGCTGCGCCTGAGCTGATTTTACAACTGATGGTGAGCACCATTGTGAGCTTAGTTAATTTTGTTTTATACAAAAAGGTATTTTGCTATGACACCTTATCCGTTTAAAGAGACTGTAGCAGTCAATCAGCAGGCTTCTGTAGCGCTGTCGCTAGTGATTCCTGTGTACAACGAAAAACCGGTGATTCCTCTGTTGTTAGAACGACTGAAACAGGTCATGTCAGGCTTAGAGCTGAGTTATGAAATTGTCTTAGTCGATGATGGTAGTCGTGATGGCTCTGGTGAATTAATGTACCGCTTAGCCTTAAGCGATCCCAGCTTACATGTCTTGCGTCTAAGCCGTAATTTTGGCAAAGAAGCGGCTTTAACCGCCGGTCTGGATCATGCGCGGGGCGAGGCTGTGATTATTATGGATGCGGATTTACAGGATCCCCCTGAGTTAATTCCGCAAATGGTGGCGCATTGGCGTGAAGGCTATGATGTTGTCAGCATGAAGCGTCGTAGCCGTGAGGGTGAGACGCGCTTCAAGACATGGTCGGCGCATTGCTATTATCGCATGTTGAACAAAATCAGTGATGTTGATATTCCTACCGATACGGGTGATTTTCGTTTGTTGAGTCGGCATGCTTTAGAAGCCTTAAAGCAATTGCCCGAGCGTAATCGCTATATGAAAGGGCTATTTGCATGGATTGGGATGAAAACCAAGGTAGTGGAATACGATCGTCAGGCGCGTGTTGCCGGTAAAAGCAAGTGGGATTATTTTGCTTTGGTGGGTTTGGCCTTTGAAGGGATTACTTCTTTTTCCCGTTCTCCGCTACGTCTTGCCATGGGCTTGGGTGTGTTTATTGCACTGGCAGGCGTCTTATTCGGTCTTTGGATTGTTTTTAAAACCTTAATGTTAGGCGAGGTGGTGCCAGGTTACCCGTCGATTATTGCCTTAGTGACATTTTTGGGTGGGGTGCAATTAATGACGGTCGGTTTATTAGGTGAGTATGTGGGCAAAATCTACTATGAGTCTAAGCAGCGTCCAATTTATTTATTGAGTGATGCGGTAGAGCAGGCGCAAGCTTGTCGTCCAGCGTATGGTGGCGTCTCGGAAGCAAGTCCTTACGTGGCCACGGTGCACGGTCATCCTATGGCGCAATCGCTGGAACCCTCAGCTGAGAAAGCGCCGCTAGCTCAGCGCAAAGTGTCTTAATAAGTGAATTGAATAAATGTTAAAGTTATTTGAGCGTCCTTTGTTCTTATTGGCGCTAATTTTAGTGGCTGTGTTGCCAGTGATGGCCTTGATGCCTTTTAGTGATACCACCGAACCACGTTATGCGGAAATCGCCCGCTTGATGCTAGAGCGTAATGACTGGATCACGCCTTGGTTTGATCCACAAACGCCATTTTGGGGTAAACCGCCTCTCTCTTTTTGGTTGCAAGCCTTAAGTATGAAGTTTTTCGGCGTATCGGAATTTGCTGCTCGTTTGCCGTCTTACTTAAGTTTATGTGCCTGTGCCTTTTTGTTGCAGCGTGTTGTTCAGCAGCTACATAGCGCCTGGCAGGGCTTATGGGCGGCTATTATTTATGTGAGTTGCGCTTTAAGCTTTACCACCGGCGCTGGGGTGCTAACCGATCCTTTTCTTAATTTAGGCTTATTGCTCGCATTAGTATCCTTTGTGATGGTGATGGAGGGCCAAGGTGCTTGGAATTACGGTTTTTTTATTGGCTTAAGTATTGCTTTATTAGCTAAAGGTCCTTTGGCTTTGGTGTTGTTAGGGGCACCCTTGCTATTGTGGGTACTGTTAAGCTTCAAAGAGCGTGTGCTGCTATTAAAGCGCTTTGCTTGGCGCAGTGGATTAGTCATCATAGCGATATTGGTGTTGCCATGGTATATCTTGGCAGAGATTAAAACGCCTGGCTTTTTGTATTATTTTATCGTGGGCGAGCATGTTTTACGCTTTCTTGATCCGGGTTGGCAAGGTGATATGTATGGCACGGCGCATGAGTATATGCATGGCACTATTTGGTGGTTTGCGTTACAGGCAATGGCGCCGTGGAGTCTACTGTTAATTGCTTTTGCAGTGGGCGCCGCATTCTCAACGAAGCTGTGGGGACACTGGCAAGCACTTTCTCAAGCACCGTATTTTTCATTATTTTTATGCTATGGACTGTTTGTGCCGAGCTTTTTTACCTTCTCGGGTAATGTGCTGTGGACCTATGTGTTGCCCGCAATACCAGCCTTTGCGTATTTACTTTCTATGCTGCTCGTGCCCTATGTGATGGAGACTAGGCCTCGTTTGAAGCTCTTGCCAGTCACAACAGCATTGTTGATGCCAGTGGCGGCGGTCGTGTTGTGTGCACTCGTGTTGTTGGTGCCGCAGCAATTTAAAACGGAGAAGTATTTGATTCAAGCCTGGCAAGCAATCACGCCGTCATGTCCTTTGTACTATGTGGATAAAGCACCATTTTCGGCAAGATTTTACAGCTCAGAGCAAAGTCAAAGTCTAGCGGTAGCTGATATTCACAGCTGGCTACAGGCACATAAAAGTGCACCGATCTGTCTTGCGGTGTCAAAACGAGATGAAAAAATCTTAAGCGATTTGGCGTCTTATCAAGATACGATCATTGCTAGCAGCAAGCGTTATATACTATTTAAATTATCGCCACCATCGTATGTTGCTAACTAGTGAATAATGATGACAGCTACCGAGAGTCTGAGAGTTTTAATTGTTGAGGACCATTCTGCCTTAGCGCAGAATCTGGCGGAGTACTTTGATGAAGCCGCTTATCAGTTGGACTTTGCCGCTGATGGCTTAACCGCTTTACATTTATTAGCCACTAATCAATACGATGTGATTGTGTTGGATATTATGTTGCCGGCGGTTTCCGGGCTTGAGCTCTGTCAACGTATTCGGGAGGACTTGGATAGCAGCACGCCAATTATTATGATGACGGCAAAGGATCAGATTGAGGATAAAACCTTAGCTTTTAGTTTGGGTGCTGATGACTACTTGGTAAAGCCTTTTGCTTTAAAGGAGTTGGAATTACGCATTCATGCCTTGGCACGTCGTCATGCAGGGCGTTTGGACAAAAAGAAGTTACGCGTCGGTCAGATAGTGTATGACCCCCGTAGCTTCTTACTGACCGTGGCTGAGGTAGGCTCTTTGCATTTATCAGGGATTGGCGCAAGGATCTTTGAAACACTGATGAAAAGCTATCCCAATCATGTGAGCTATCAGGAATTACAGCAACAGGTGTGGGGAGAGCGCGAGGTGGATATGAATACCATTCGCACCCAGACCTATGCGCTTAGAAAGTTATTAAGCGATACCTTTGGTAGACCATTGATTAAAACTATTTATGGCGTGGGTTATGAGCTGAGTATTGATGCGCCCGAGGCAGGGGAATAAGTGATGAAACCCATTGCAAGACGCATTTATTATGCCATTATCAGTTTATGCTGCCTGCTGCTCGTGGTGTTTAATCTGATCGCTTGGAGTATGCAGGAAGGTCTGGAAGCAACTATGCTGGAGATTGAGTTTCAGCAGGAGCGGGACTTTTTTTTACAGCAGTTCGATTTTGCCGAGAGTGTGCTGATAAGTAGTGAGGGGCATTTGATCGCTTATGCGAAAAAGGGCGATCCGCTACCTCAATTACCCGAGTTTTTTTTGGAGTTCCCTGAAAATTACCGAGGCGAAATCGAGCGCAACGGTAAAACGTATCTTTTTACGATTGAAACACTACCCGGCGGTGTTTTATATATTTCCAAGGATATTAGCCATTTTGAAAAGCAGGAGATGCTGTTTGCATTGGCTTTGTTGGTGATTAGTGGTATTGCCGTTTTATTGAGCTTGTTTTTAGCTAGGTATTTGAGTCGGCGCATTGCTAAGCCATTGGAGCAGCTTGCCGATGCGATTAGTTGCACGCAAGCGGGGACGCAGATGCAGCGTTTGGATACCGCCTACGATGAGATTGAACTGCATTCAATTTCGGATAGTTTTAATCAGTTTTTGATGCAAATTGAGCGCTTTGTACAGCGTGAAAAAAATCTCTTAAATATGGCGAGTCATGAGTTAAAAACACCGCTTGCGGTTATGTTAGGTGGTTTGGATATTCTTGATAAACGGGGCAATCTCTCGCCAAAGGACGAGGTGACGCTACAACGCATACGACACGCTTGTCAAATTATGCAGAATAATGTCGAGGTACTCTTGAAATTGGCGCGCTCTGAAGCGAACCCGAGTGAATTAGCGCAGCACTCCTTAGCAGAGATTCTGAGGCAGGTGCAAACAGACTTAGAAGCAGCGGATCCGGCGGTAGCTGATCGTTTGTCACTTAATGTGTTGGCAGAGCCAACGGTGTTTACACAATTTAATATGGCTTATATGGTAGCCAGAAATTTAATTCAAAATGCGATTCAGCATAGTAAGGGGCAGGTGGAGGTCAGTTTATTTGCGTCCTACTTTACGGTCTGTGATGAGGGTTCAGGTTTGACCGCTCAGCAAGTGGCCTTGTTGGAGCAAGGTATGGGTCTAGCAAAGGCGCCGAGTGGTGGCGGTTTAGGCTTGTATATTGTGACATTGATGTGTGAGCGCTTACAGTGGCGCTTGGAAGTGCTGGAGGCTCAGCAGCAGGGAGCAAGCATCCGGGTGATATTTGCGCCTTAATCCGCTATTTGAGTGGTGCCTTGGATCGTTAAAACTGTAAAAAATTGTATAATGATTTTTTCTTTTTTTTGTTGCTGAATCATTGATATGACGAATACTACTCAACAGCAAGCTCAACAGCGCCGTGATTTCGTGCGTTTTGCCCTGGATCTTGGGGTATTGCGATTTGGTCAGTTTGAAACTAAGTCAGGACGCCTGAGTCCTTATTTTTTTAATGCCGGTTTATTTAATAGCGGTAAATCATTAGGCGAATTAGCGAAGTTTTATGCAGATACGCTCGTTAACTCGGGCGTTGAATTTGATATGCTCTTTGGCCCTGCCTACAAGGGCATTAGTTTGGCTGCGGCAACCTCCATCGCCTTAGCGAATCATCCTCAGTTAGAGGGGCGCGATGTGCCTTATGCCTTTGATCGCAAAGAAGCCAAGGATCACGGTGAGGGCGGTGTGCTGGTGGGGGCGCCGCTTGCTGGTAAGGTGGTGATCATTGATGATGTGATTACTGCAGGGACGTCAGTGCGCCATTCTGTGGATATTATCCGAGAGCAGGGGGCGACACCAGCAGCTGTTTTAATAGCACTTGATCGTATGGAAAAAGGTGGTAATCACGAGGAAATCGCCGAACATTCAGCAGTACAAGAAGTGGAACAAAAATACGGTTTACCGGTGATTTCAATCGCTTCATTAAGCGATATTATGAGCTTGTTAGAAGAGGATGAGCAATTCTCTCAGCATAAAAACTCTGTTGCTGCTTATCGTGAGAAGTACGGTGCTTAATTAATTTAATTAAGAACTAAAAACAAAACCTAGGGCTCTGTGCGTGATGACGGCAGAGCTTTTTCCTGTCTTCAGCGTTGGGTCACCCTGAAGTGTTTTTCACAGATAGAGACTTTTGCATAAAAGCAGTTAAATACCGGA